>JAWVWU010000130.1:0-6340 GCA_033723595.1 Marinobacter sp.
AAGGTCACCGTGGTGCACAAGGCCAATATCATGAAAAGCACGTCGGGTCTGTTCCTGAAGGTCGCCCGGGATGTGGCAAAGCATTACCCCGACATCGAAACCGAGGAGATGATCGTTGACGCCTGTGCCATGAAGCTGGTGATGGACCCCGGGCGTTTTGACGTGATCGTCACCACCAACCTGTTCGGCGATATCCTCTCCGACCTCTGTTCGGGTCTGGTCGGTGGCCTGGGCCTGACGCCGGGCGCCAACCTCGGGGTTGAGGAGGGCATCTTCGAAGCGGTGCACGGCAGCGCCCCGGATATTGCCGGTCAGGGTGTGGCCAACCCGACCGCCATCATGCTGGCGGCAGGCCTGATGCTGGATCGTCTCGACATGACCGAGGCAGCGGAGCGACTGCGCGCCGCGGTTCGCAGGACGGTGGGCGAAGGCCGGACCGTAACCGCGGATCTGGGTGGCGACGCCAGCACCGAGGCGTTCACCGATGCGGTGATCCGGAACGTGTGAGAGCCTGGTCACGAACCGTCAGTTTTCTTTACGTCGGCTGCCCCCGGCGGTTGCCGGCAGCGCAGTGCTGCGTCGACTTTCTTTACACCGGTTGCGCATGATGATGGGTGAGCGTAATTCAAGATTTTGTTTTTAATAAACATTCTGGACATGGACCAGGTTTTGCTTTCGGGAGCATAAGCAAACTCAGTGGACGAAGAGAAACCGCTTATGACTATCCGGACGATGTGTGTGGCCACCCTGGTGGCGTTGTTTGTATCCGGCCCTGCCGCCGCCAGCTTTATTGACTTCGAAGATGCGCCCAGCCTCGGTCTGACCGACAACGACAGTCTGACGAACCAGTATCAGGGCTCCGCCGGCGTTACCTTCGTGGGCGCCTTTGTGGAAGCCTCGGGTGAAGCCGACGCCAACCCTCAGGGGTTTCTGAACGACACCAACTCGAATTATGACGAGCAGTTCCTCGCCTCACCGGGTCTGGGCAACTATTTTGTCCGCAGCGGTGGCGAAGTGAGTTCACGCGGTGGTCAGGGTGTTTACCTTTCCATTCTTTACGACACTGCGGTCACCTCAGCCAGTGGCCAGATCTGGGATATTGACGGCAATACAACCCAAGGCACCGAGCAGTGGGATGTCCGGGCTTACAATAGTGCAGGCGATCTGGTGACCAGTATCCTCAGTCCGGTGGGCTCAACCAACGGTGCCGGCTCCCTGGACGGCTTGCCCTGGGGCTTTGCTCTGAGCGGAACAGCCTTTAGCCGTATCGACTTCGTGTTTACCGGCACCAAGCAAACAGGCGTTGGCCTCGGTTTTGACAATTTCAATACGGCGTCGGTCCCGGAGCCTGGCACCCTTGCGCTGATGGGGCTGGGCCTGCTCGGCACGGTCGTGGCGCGTCGCCGCAGGGGGTAATGCCTGGTTGGAGGTTCCCGCACGGGAACTTATGAAGGCATGCCACTCGAATAAAAAGGCCTTGACCGTTCGCGGTCAGGGCCTTTTTGCATTGCGGTGTTGGCAACACGGATTGCCGAATCCTGCGCCGTCAAACGGCGGTAGAGCCACCGTCCACTGGCAATGCGACGCCGGTGGTAAACGCCGCGCCTTCGGAGCTCAGATACAGCACGGCTGCGGCGATTTCGCTGGCCTGCCCCAGGCGCCCGACCGGATGCATGGCGGCGGCGTAGTCGGCTTTGCGGGGATCGGCCTCGGCCGCCCGGCGGAACATGTCGGTATCGATGACGGCCGGGCAGACAGCGTTTACCCGGATGCCCTTTTTGGCGTATTCGACGGCGGCGGATCGGGTCAGGCCGATGACGGCGTGTTTGCTGGCGCTGTAAATGCTCATTTTGGGCGCCGCGCCCAGCCCGGCCACGGACGCGGTGTTGACGATCGACCCGCCACCGTTTGCCAGCATGGCGAGAATTTCGTGTTTCATGCAGCGCCAGACGCCTTTCACGTTTATGTCCATGATGCGGTCAAACGTTGCTTCCTCGCCATCGGCCAGTTTGCTCTGTTCGATCTCGATGCCCGCGTTATTGAACGCTATATCGAGCTGACCGAAACGCTCGACCGTGTCCGCAACCAGCGCCTGCACCTGCGCGTCATCGCGAACGTCGCACGGGATAAAAATCGCATCACCGCCGCCGGCGCGAATGCCGGATGCGACCTGTTCGCCCTCGGTTTGATTGATATCGGCAACCACCACCCGGGCGCCGGCGGTTGCGAAAGCCTCAGCCGTGGCCCGACCGATGCCGGCCGCCGCGCCGGTGATGATGGCAACCTTGCCACTGAACTGTCTGGTCATGAAAGTCGCTCCGGAAGATAACAGGAATAGACACGATCACCCGGGAGGCTAGCCTGTTCGCGCTGTCAGGGGAACTGACTATCCTGAATGGCGGGCTATAAGCCGGCCTGATGGCATGGGCCTGACCGGCCCCCGCCGGATCGGGGGCGCCGGGTTTGGCTGACGACGGGCGTATTACAGCGTGATGGTTGTTCCCATCACTTTCATGAACTTGGCCAGCCACTCGGGATGAGCGGGCCAGGCCGGGGCCGTCACCAGCTTGCCGTCCACGTGGGCCTGATCGGCCTCGATGGACTGGAAGTGGCCGCCGGCCCGGGTGACTTCCGGACCACAGGCCGGGTAAGCCGAACATTCACGACCTTCCAGGATGCCGGCGGCCGCGAGGATCTGGGCACCGTGACAGATGGCAGCAATGGGTTTGTCGGCCTCGGCAAAGTGGCGCACGATGTCCAGCACCCTGTCATTAAGTCGCAGGTACTCTGGCGCCCGCCCGCCGGGTACGACCAGGCCGTCATAGTCAGCGGGTCTGACGTCATCGAAGGTGGCGTTCAGGGCAAAGTTGTGGCCCGGTTTCTCCGAATAGGTCTGATCCCCTTCAAAATCGTGGATCGCGGTCCGAACGGAGTCACCGGATTTTTTGTCCGGGCACACGGCATGAACCTCGTAACCGACGGCCAGCAGCGCCTGGAACGGCACCATGACCTCATAGTCCTCGACGTAGTCCCCGACCAGCATCAGTAAACGCTTCATAGCAGGCTCCTTGTGCGATGTCCGCCCCCGCTTGCTCGGGGGCGATGTGGGCGTGTCACAACATCTTCAACATTTGACCCATTCGCGGAGCTTGTCAAATGAAGGATACAGGTTGGTCGGATGCCGGCCGGCTCACTGCAGAGTCTTGCGATTCCCCTGCCGATACTGCGGCGCGATGTAGGCGCTGATCTGCTTCTTGAAGTCGGCAATGAGCTCGCTGTTGTCATGCTGCCAGGGATGGAAATCCGGGCGGAAGTAGTCCAGCCAGGTAGGGATCAGGCTCGAAAAGCTGCCGTTCCTGCCCCACATGCGCCAGAGTCCCACGGCGCCGTCTTTCAACGAGAAATTACGCCGGTCGTTGAGCATCATGCGGCCGGCGAAGTAGCTGGCGACCAGAGCCAGCATGGCGGTGCTGAAGGCCAGGTAGAAAGCGCGCTCGGCGTAGGTGCCGCCGACGGCCTGGAACACATCGAAGGCCACGCCCTTGTGCTCGGTTTCCTCGATGGCGTGCCAGACCCACAGTGGGCGCATGGACTCGTCCATGTCCTCACGGATGTCGTCCCGGGCCAGCAGCATGTCAGCCATCATGGCGGTCAGATGTTCCAGTCCGCAGGTGATCGCCAACTGATGTCGCCGGGGCAGTTTCCGCGTCAATCCGAGGATGACCTCCAGGTTGGCTTCCAGGTCGGCTATCGGCATCTGCTGGTCTTTGACGTGCTGGTTCATGGCGTTGTGTTCGAGCGAGTGCATCGCCTCCTGACCGATGAACCCGCGCACTTCCTGCTTCAGTTCCTCGTCGGTGATCTGGTCACGAAAATGACGAACCGAGTCCACGAAAAACTGCTCGCCCTGGGGAAACAGCACGGACAGGGCGTTCATGGTATGGCTCAGGGTATAGCTCTGCCGCAGCCAGTAACGGGGAACGGACGGGCCGAATTCAAAGCCCATGCGCTGGGGCTTGATCTCAACCTTCCCGGGTTTGCGAACGAATGACGTTCGGCGGTGTGTCGTGTCGGTTCCAATCATGATTCTACTCCCATGGTTCACGTCCGGGGTGTGTGTGCCAGCGCGACGGGCTGATCTCATGGGCCCAGTGTGATCGCGTCGACACCGGGACAAAATGCGAAAAGGGGACGTCTGTCGTGGAAGTTGGGACAGATCGCCGGTGGATTGGCTCAGTTGACGGTGGCGGGGGTGTGTCTGGCCACACTGCCTCAGGGGTGGGCCCGTGGTAGCATCCGCACAGGTTAGTGTGCCGTGTCTGTTCTGCAACTGATAGGGATGCTTCATGACTCAAACCACGCCGGATGGGGAGCGCCAGATGCCCGGACTGTTTCTTGTGCCGGGCGTGTATCTGCGGGTACTGGCCGAAACGGTACGACAGCTGGGTCATAATGACCGGTCCCTGTTCGACGGGCTCGCGTTCACCGCCAACGATCTGCGAGCCAACGACAGCCGTGTGTTTTTGCCGGATGCAACACGGATGGCCGATCGGGCCGTCGCGCTCGCGGGCGACCAGGGTCTGAGCTTTCGGCTGGCCCGGGAGTTGCGGGTCACCATCCACGGTACGCTCGGGTTCGCGGCGCTGACCAGCCCGACCGTGGCGGGCGCGCTTGATTCCGTGCGCCGTTATCTGAAACTGCGGGCGCCGTTTCTGCGAATGTCCATGACCGACACCGACAGTGAGGTGCTGGTCCAGCTCAATGCCGAATTTGAGGCGCCCGGGCTGAGCAGGTTTCTGTCGGAAACGGTTACCGCCACGCTGATGATGCTGACCGAGCAACTGGTGGATCTTGACAGTGCGGCCCGGGAGGGGGTGTCACTGGCGAACGGCAAACTGCCCGGGGTGCGGGTGCGTCTCGCTTGTCCGGAGCCTGCCTACTACCGGGATTTTGCCGACCAGCTGCCGGTGCCATTCGAGTATGGCCAGGACGCCGAGATGATGGTGTTCCCCAGAGCCCTGCTCCGGGCCCGGATGCGACTGGCGGATGCCGACGCCTCGCAAATGGCCCGCGATCAGTGCGAATTTGAACTGCAGAAGGCGCTACGGGACCAGGGTGACATTGCGTTCGCGATTCGCAACATGCTGCACATGACGCCGGGGCCGCTGCCGTCGCTGGACGTCATGGCCGAACGCTTCTGCGTGTCATCCCGCACGCTGAAACGCCGATTGGCGGAGCGTGAAACGACGTACCGCGACATTGTTGAATCGGTGCTCAAGGACCGCGCCATCCAGCTGCTTCGATACACCAGTCAGTCGATCAGTGAGATCGCCTTTGAGCTGGGCTACGCCGACCTGTCCAATTTCAGCCGGGCCTTTCGCAAATGGACCGGAAAGTCTGCCAGTGAGTTTCGTCAGGATGGCCCCGACCCGGCGCCCGAGCTGGGGCCCTAGCGCGCTGCTGTCGTTATGTTAATGTGATTTCGTCTTTCGCCGATAAGCCGCTATGGCAAAGCGGTGTACACTGGCGACCTCACCGGCAAGGAGCGTTCGACATGCAGCTGAATGATACCCACAGCAAGTTGATTGGTTATCTGCTCTGGATCTTTGGGTTTCTGGGGTCACACCGTTTCTATTACGGCAAACCGGTGACCGGCACGATCTGGTTTTTCACCTTCGGTCTGTTCTTCATCGGCTGGCTTGTCGACCTGTTCCTGATTCCGGCCATGGACCGGGAGGCGGACCACCGATTCAGCTCGGGCCGGTTCAGCTACAACATCAGCTGGTTGTTGCTGACGTTCCTCGGTGTGTTTGGCCTGCACCGGATGTACCTGGGCAAATGGTTGACCGGCATTCTGTACCTGCTGACCGGCGGCCTGTTTCTGATCGGTGTGCTGTACGATTTCTGGACCCTCAACGAGCAGGTGTCCGAGAAAAACAGCTTCTCCGCGTTTTGAGTGAACCCGTCACAGGTCGCTGCTGGCTACTGACATGACCACATCGCCGGTGCCTGCGGTCAAATCCGCCTTGCGGGTCTGGCTGCCCGTCCTGCTGGGACTGCTGATTCTGTCTGCGGCGGTCTGGGTGCTGCACCGGGAGCTTCAGGCCATCCATTATCAGCAGCTGCGCGCGGCTGTGGTGTCGCTGTCCGGTCTCCAGATTGTGGCCGCGCTGGCCCTCACGGCTGTCAACTTCCTGGTGCTCTCGGTCTGTGATCAACTGGCGTTTGTGTACATCCGCAAGCGCGCGGACCGCTGGCGTATCAGTCTGGTGTCGATGATCAGCTACGCCCTGAGTAACAGCGTCGGTTTTGCGCTGCTGTCGGGCACCTCCGTACGTCA
>JAWVWU010000131.1:0-6334 GCA_033723595.1 Marinobacter sp.
AAATGGATGGGCGGCCTCAGCGGCGGTCTGGCAACGGCGACCATCATCGCCTCCACCATTCTGGCGGCCATGGTGGGCGTCATCGGTGCGGCGGTGGTGACCATGGGGATCATTGCATTACCGGCCATGCTCAAGCGCGGCTACGATCACCAGATTGCACTGGGTTCGATTATGGCCGGCGGTACGCTGGGTATCCTGATCCCGCCGTCGATCCTGGCCATCCTGTACGCGGTGGTTGCCCAACAGTCGGTGGGTGAGCTGTATCTGGGGTCGGTGGTTCCGGGCCTGATGCTGTCTGGCATGTACATCGCGTATGTGCTGATCCGTACCTGGTTCAAACCGTCTCTTGGCCCGGCCGTGCCGATGGAAGAGCGGGTATCTTTCGCTCAGAAGCTGCTGCTGCTGAAGGACCTGATCGCACCGATTTTCCTGGTTATGCTGGTGTTGGGCCTGCTGTTTGGCGGTATCGCCACGCCGGTGGAAGCAGCCGGTATCGGCTCGTTCGGAGCCATGCTGGTAGCCTGGAAGCACGGTGCCATGTCGGTGGAAGCGCTGAAAGACGCGTCCGTGACGACGGCAAAGGCCTCCGCCATGGTGTTGTGGATCATGTTCGGGGCGTCGGTCTTCGTGGGCTTCTACATCCTGCAGGGCGGCCAGGACTTCATCACCAGCACCATTCTGGGCACCGGCCTGTCGTCCTACGGCATCCTGTTCCTGCTGATGTTCCTGCTGGTGATCCTGGGCATGTTCCTGGATTGGGTCGGCATACTGCTGCTGGCCGTGCCGATTTTCGTTCCGATCGTCAATCAGCTGACCTTTGACGGCTTGTTCGGCCTGCCCGCGGTACCGGGCGAGAGCGTCGTGCTCTGGTTCGGGGTGCTGTATCTGGTCAATATGCAGATGTCGTTCCTGAGTCCACCGTTTGGCTATGCCCTGTTCTACATCCGGGGTGTCTGCCCGCCGGAAATATCCATGGCGACCATTTTCCGGTCGTCCCTGGTGTTCCTGTTCCTGCAGGCACTGGGCCTGACCGTCTGTATTCTTTTCCCTGCAGTCATTACCTGGCTCCCCGGCCTGGTTTACGGCTAATGCCTGAACCGGCATCCTGTGCAGACAGGGTGCCGGTTTGCGGTGGTCAGTGCTTCAGTCCCGATGTGGGAACTGAACCCGAAAACTTCACTCTGAATAAAAAGGAGACGCATCATGTTATCGGTTAATCGACTGGATCAGGCGGATGCGCGGATGCTGATCGAAGGCGCGGCTGAAAAGGCCCGTGAGATTGGCGTGCCCATGTGTATCGCGATCGTTGACGAATCCGGCAACCTTATCGCGTTCGAGCGTATGGACGGTGGCAAGGTGACCAGCATCACCATCGCCCAGGACAAGGCCTATACGGCCGCCGCTGCGCGCAAGGCAACGCACGAATACAACCAGGCCTGTGTGCCGGGTAATCTGGTGTTCGGTATTCACACCTCCATGGGCGGTCGCCTGTGTGTGGTTGGTGGCGGCCTGCCCGTCGCCGTTAATGGTCAGGTTGTGGGTGGCATCGGTCTCAGTTCCGGTACCCCGCAGCAGGATATGGAGTGCGCCCAGGCGGGTATTGATCATTTCCAGACCCACCGCGCCTGAGGCCAACGGCCGGCGAAATGCCGGATGAGAGGACAGCTATGACAGACCGGGTCGCAACCGCAGAATCCACAAAGCTCAGCCGGGCCGAACTGGCAGGGCTGTTTCGCGACTTCATCGATCCCGAGTATGTGATCGACGACGAGGAAACCCTGCGCCCCTATGAATGCGACGGCATGTCGATGTACCGGGAAATGCCGTTGCTGGTGGTGCTGCCGGAGACCGTTGAGCAGGTCCAGCGGGTCATGCAGATCTGCCATCGCCACGGCGTGCCGGTGGTCGCCCGCGGCGCGGGAACCGGCCTCAGTGCGGGTGCCATGCCCCATGCCGAGGGCGTGGTGCTGTCACTGGCCAAGTTTAACCGGATCCTGAATATTGACCCGCTGGCCCGCACCGCCCGGCTCCAGCCCGGTGTGCGTAACCTTGCGATCAGTGACGAGACGGCCCAGTTCGGCCTGTATTACGGCCCGGATCCGTCCTCTCAGATTGCCTGCACCATCGGCGGCAATGTCGCTGAAAATTCCGGCGGCGTGCACTGCCTGAAATACGGGCTGACGGTCCACAACATCCTCAGCGTTGAAATGATCACCGTTGAGGGTGAAAAAGTGGAGATCGGCAGTGACGGGCTCGATAGCTGTGGCATGGACCTGCTGGCCCTGATAACCGGCTCTGAGGGCCTGCTGGGGGTGATCACTGAAGTCACCGTCAAGCTGCTGCCGAAGCCGGAAAAGGCCCAGGTGGTGATGGCCGGTTTCGACAATGTCCAGAACGCCGGCGATGCGGTCGGTGGCATCATCGCCCAGGGTATTATTCCCGGCGGGTTGGAAATGATGGACGGCTATGCCATCACCGCGGCTGAAGATTTTGCCCAGGCGGGATACCCGCGCGAAGCGAGTGCGCTGCTGCTGTGTGAAGTGGACGGTACCGCAGAGGAAGTCCAGGAGCACATCGAGCAGGCCGAAAACCTGTTCCGGTCGTTCGGCGCCACCTCGGTGAGGACGTCCCAGAGCGAAGCCGAACGGGCCCTGCTCTGGAAGGGTCGCAAGTCGGCGTTTCCAGCGGTCGGTCGCATTTCGCCGGACTACTACTGCATGGATGGGACCATCCCGCGCGGCCAACTGGCCCATGTGCTGACGGAAATGCAGAAAATGTCAGAGCATTTCCAGCTGCGTGTGGCGAACGTATTCCACGCCGGCGACGGCAACCTGCATCCGCTGATCCTGTTCGATGCCAACGTGCCCGGTGAGTTCGAGCGCACCGAGGCGTTCGGCAGCAGCATCCTCGAACTCTGTGTCGAGGTAGGTGGGTGCATCACCGGCGAGCACGGCGTTGGCATCGAGAAAATCCGCCAGATGGCGGTGCAGTTCCGCGACGAGGAACTGGCCCAGTTCAACGCCCTTAAAGCTGCGTTTGATCCGGCCGGTACGCTCAACCCGGGTAAAGGCGTACCGACACTGCGCCAGTGTCAGGAGTACCGCGCCATCAAACCCCAGCCACAACCAATGGAAGCCTGATATGGCGGATCAGTCCAAACAGCTCCAGGACCAGATACTGGCAGCCCGACGAGCGGGCACAAAACTGAACATTACCGGCGGCAACAGCAAGACCTTCATGGGCCGCGTCGCCGAGGGCGAACCGCTGGTGGTCGGTGAACATACCGGGATTGTGAACTACCAGCCGGTTGAGCTGGTGCTGACCGCCCGGGCCGGGACTCGCCTGGACGATATCGACGCGGCGCTGGCCGAGCACAACCAGATGCTCTACAGCGAGCCACCCCGATTCGGTGGTGCGGCCACGCTTGGTGGCACGCTCGCCTGCAATCAGTCCGGGCCTGCCCGACCCTGGACCGGTTCAATTCGCGACCAGGTACTGGGTATCCGCCTGCTCAACGGTGCCGGCGAGCATCTGCGCTTTGGTGGCCAGGTCATGAAGAACGTCGCCGGTTACGACGTCTCCCGACTCCAGGCGGGCGCTATGGGCACGCTGGGCGTGATCACGGAAGTCAGCCTGAAAGTGCTGCCCAGACCGGCCGCCACGGTGACGTTGGTGCAGGACATGCCATTGCAGGACGTCATCGGGTTCATGAATGCCCGGGCCGCTGAACCCAAGCCGCTGAGCGCGGCCTGCTGGCTCGATGGCAAGCTCTACCTGCGTCTGTCCGGCGCGCGGTCGGCGGTAGATGCCACCGCCGACAAATGGCAGGGCGAGATCTGGGATGAGGGCGATGCCTTCTGGCAGCAGCTGCGCGAGCAGGAACTGGACTTTTTCAAGGGTGATGCCCCGCTGTGGCGTTTCTCGGTGAAGTCCACCGCCGTCAATCCGGGGCTGGACGGTCCCTGGCTGGTCGACTGGGCCGGCGCCCAGCGCTGGTATCGCGGCGACGCCAGCCTGGCGGACATGGAAGCATTGGCAACCGCAGCCGGCGGACAGGTCAGCCTGTACCGGGGCGGTGATCGCCACGGAGAGGTCATGCACCGCCAGCCCGAGGCGCTGAAGAAGATTCAGCAGCGCCTGAAACGCTCTTTTGATCCGGATTCCCTTTTCAATCCCGGACGTTTATACAGCTGGATGTAATAGCAGGTACCCCATGCAGACCAATCTTGTTCAACATTTCAAGAACACCGCTGAAGGCCAGGAAGCAGAAGCCATCCTTCGCAGTTGTGTTCACTGTGGCTTTTGCACGGCAACCTGTCCCACCTACCAGGAACTCAATGACGAGCGCGACGGCCCCCGTGGGCGCATCTATCTGATGAAAGAGTTTCTGGAAGGTGGCGAAGTCACCAGTAAGACCCGCGACCATCTGGATCGTTGCCTGACCTGTCGC
Source organism: Marinobacter sp. (assembly GCA_033723595.1). GTDB lineage: Bacteria > Pseudomonadota > Gammaproteobacteria > Pseudomonadales > Oleiphilaceae > Marinobacter. The sequence goes on from JAWVWU010000131.1 coordinate 4,451, forward strand.
AGCTGCGAAACCACCTGTCCATCGGGCGTGGAATACGGCCGACTGGTGGATATCAGCCGTGGGCTGATGGAGCAGACTGAGAGCCTGCAGCGTCCCGCCCGTGATCGTTTCATGCGCTGGGGGCTGCGTCGCGTACTGCCCAATCGCCGGCTGTTCGGATTTTTGCTGCGGTTGGGCCAGTTGTTCCAGCCGGTCCTGCCGCCGGCGCTGAAAACCAAGGTGCCGCCAAGGCGCCAGGCCGGACGCTGGCCAACGGGCCACCACAACCGTGTCGTGATGGCGCTGGCCGGCTGTGTACAGCCCTCGGCAACGCCGGGCACGAACGCCGCCGCTGCACGGGTACTGGACCGTCTTGGCATCACTCTGGTGGAAGCGCCGGAAGCGGGCTGCTGTGGCGCGGTCAGTTATCACCTGTCGGCCCATGACGAGGGTCTGGACTACATGCGTCGCAATATCGACGCCTGGTGGCCGGCGATCGAAGCGGGTGCAGAAGCGATCATCATGACCGCCTCCGGCTGCGGCGCGATGGTGCAGGACTATGGCCATCTGTTGCGGGACGACCCGGTATACGCCGACAAGGCCCGCAAAGTGAGCGAGTTGACCAGAGACCTGGGCGAGTTCCTGCTTGAGCAGGATCTCTCACCTCTCAAGCTTGAGCAGAGCCCCGGCAAGGTGGCGTTTCACTGTCCATGTACCCTTCAGCACGCGATGAAGCAGAACGGCGTTGTCGAACAGGTGCTTCGCAAGGCGGGCGTCGACCTGGCGGAGACCCGGGATAAACACCTCTGTTGCGGCTCCGCCGGTACTTATTCGGTCCTCCAGCCGGAGCTCAGCCAGAAACTGCTGAGTAACAAGCTCAAGGCGCTGACCGTGGACCAGCCGGACCGTATCGTGACCGCCAACATCGGCTGCCAGCTGCACCTGGGCACCAAAGCTGAGGTGCCGGTCCAGCACTGGATCGAACTGCTCGACGCCTGAACAATCGCGGGACCGGTCATCGGTCCCGCGATTGTTCAACCCGCACCTTTGGTCCCGTCTGACCGTCAAAAACACTACCCAAGTACCATTGCCTGTCTGATTGGCGCCTCTAGACTGTAGTCTGGATTGCCCGACAAGAGGATAGGTTATGGCTCGCACCGTCCGGTATGCCGCGATGGCCGGTCTCGCCCTGCTGCTGGCCACGTGCCAGTCTACCCTTGCCGACGGGCTGCCGGCCGGGGAGCGTACGATCTACCTGGTCAGCCGGGCCGGCGAAGAACAGCCGGTGGGTACCATCCGTTTCCAGCCGACGACACCGGGACAGGCAACCGGATACACACTGGCCATGGACTACAGTCGCTTCAAGGATTTCTTTCTGTCCATGAAAGAGATGAAGTGTCTGGAGGGCCCGGAGTTGTGGTGCCATATTCCGTACCCCTACCGTAACCCCCATGTCGTGACGGCTGACCGCCTGGGCTGGCTCGAACACGATCTGCTGTTCATGTTCAAAGGGTCCAAGGAGTTCGGTGCCAATTTCTGGAACGGCATCTATTATCGGATGGCGGCGACGGACGGTGTGATTCGGGGGCAGGCCATGGCGGTGGACCTCAACAAGTTGGCGGCGCCACCGGATGATCTTTCCACACCACCGTATGGTGAATACGATATTGATGCGATCAATCGGGACAAGCGCTGGCTGCCCGATCTGGTGATCCGCTGAGGGACGACCCGGGCGGGCCGTCTCTCACGAAACGCTTTCTTCAAAGCGAGCGGGAATTACAGGACAACGAGTTTGACGTCGACATTGCCCCGGGTCGCATTGGAATACGGGCAGACCTGGTGCGCTTCCTCGACCAGTGACTTCTTGGTGTCTTCATCCAGACCCGGCAGATCAATGTGCAGCTC
>JAWVWU010000132.1:0-6249 GCA_033723595.1 Marinobacter sp.
AGGGTACGGCGATGCACACCCTGCTGCATGGTGTTGGAACGTGGTTCGATCAGGGCGATCACCGGCTGGTCCCCCACCCGATGCCTGAGCCCTTCCAGCGTGGTCGCGATGGCCGTCGGGTGATGGGCGAAATCATCGTAAACCCGGACGCCATCAATGTCCGCCAGCAGTTCCATGCGCCGCCGGACCCCGGAGAATCGGCACAGGGCCGCCACCGCATGATCGGGTGTTACCCCGACATGGCGGGCGGCGGCAATCGCCGCCAGTCCGTTGCGGACATTGTGCAACCCCGTATGTTCCCAGCGGACCGTGGCCACGGGTTGTTCCCGGTGCACGACCATAAATTCGCTACCATCGTCGGCCAGCAACTCCGCCCGCCACTCGGCGCCCTCGGCCTCTCCGCCGATAGCGGTAAGCTGGCAAGGACTCCAGCAGCCCATTGTCAACGCCCGATCGAGATGCTCATCCCGGGCAGGCCGCACAATCAGACCATTGGCGGGCACGGTGCGAACCAGATGATGAAACTGGCGCTCGATCGCCTCGACGTTATCGAAAATATCCGCATGATCAAATTCAAGGTTATTAAGAACCAGGGTATGAGGCCGGTAATGCACGAATTTTGAGCGCTTGTCGAAAAACGCACTGTCGTACTCATCAGCTTCAATGACAAAAAAGTCACTGGTGCCCAGCCGTGCCGACACCGGAAAGTCCCGGGGCACGCCGCCGACCAGATAGCCCGGATCGAAACCAGCCTGGTCCAGAATCCACAGCAGCATGGCGGTGGTCGTGGTTTTGCCATGGGTGCCGGCAACGGCCAGCACCCATCGCTTGCGGAGCACTTCCCGAGCCAGCCATTCCGGGCCGGACATGTAGTCGATATTGCGGTTGAGCACCGCCTCTACTTCCGGATTGCCCCGGGACATGGCATTGCCAATCAGGACCAGGTCCGGGGCAGGCGTCAGGTGAGCCGGATCATACCCCTCCATGAGCGCAATCCCCTGAGATTCCAGCTGCGTGCTCATGGGGGGATAAACGCCTTTATCCGAGCCGGTCACCTGGTGACCGAGTTGGCGCGCCAGTACCGCAAGGCTCCCCATAAAGGTGCCGCAAATACCCAATATGTGAATGTGCATGCTATTCCCGTTCGTGTGTTGTCGGCCGGCCATCCGCGTGGCCGGAGCGGCGCAAAGGGATTCAAGCGTCCCGTATACCGCAGCGCTCGTCAAGCATGCCGGTTTGGGTCCGGCAGAGCGGGCTGGTTCTGACCGGGAGTTCATGAAAACCGGATTCTTTTGGCGTATCATTCGCGGCATCGTTTAACCAGCAGGAGGCACCAGCCGAAGATGGCCATCAAGAATGCGTTCTATGCCCAGTCCGGCGGCGTTACCGCCGTCATCAATGCCAGTGCCTGCGGGGTCATTCAGACCGCGCGCAAGCACCCCGAGCAGATCGGCACCGTGTATGCCGGACGTAACGGCATCATAGGCGCTCTCCGGGAAGAGCTGATTGATACCAGCAAAGAATCCGATGAAGCCATCGAAGCACTGATTCATACTCCCGGTGGCGCCTTCGGCTCCTGTCGCTACAAACTCAAGAACTTTACCGAGAACAAGCGGGAGTACGAGCGGCTGATCGAAGTCTTCCAGGCCCACAACATTGGCTATTTCTTCTACAACGGGGGCGGTGACTCCCAGGACACCGCCTTCAAGGTCTCCCAGATGGCAGACAGAATGGGTTATCCCATCACCTGCATCGGCGTGCCCAAAACCGTCGATAACGACCTGCCCTTCACCGATTGCTGCCCGGGTTTTGGTTCGGTCGCCAAGTACGTGGCAACCTCCACACTGGAGGCCAGCCTCGACATTCGCTCGATGTGCGAGTCATCGACCAAGGTTTTCATTCTGGAAGTCATGGGCCGGCATGCGGGCTGGATCGCCGCCGCCGGTGGACTCGCCGGCCAGGGTGAGGGTGAACCACCGCATATCATCCTGTTCCCGGAAATTCCGTTCGACCGGGATGCCTTAATCAAACTGGTTGAACACTGTGTCAAAGAACACGGGTACTGCGTCATCGTGGCGTCCGAAGGCGCCCAGTACGAGGACGGCCGGTTCCTCGCCGAGACCGGCAGCAAAGACGCTTTCGGTCACACCCAGCTGGGTGGCGTTGCACCGGCGCTGGCCAACATGGTTCGACAGGCGCTGGGCTACAAGTACCACTGGGCGGTGGCGGATTACCTGCAGCGCGCTGCCCGACACATCGCATCGGCGACGGACGTTGAACAGGCCTACGCGGTCGGTCAGGCGGCCGTGGAAATGGCACTGGCCGGCAAGCAGGCCGTCATGCCAGTCATCGTGCGGGAACAGTCACGTCCCTATCGCTGGCACATTGGCGAAGCGCCCCTGAGTGAGGTCGCCAACCAGGAAAAGAAAATGCCGATCCATTACATTACCGATAATGGTTTTGGCATCACCCAGGACTGCCGCGACTACCTGGAGCCGCTGATTGCGGGCGAAAGTTTCCCGCCGTTTGACAACGGTCTGCCCCGGGTCGCCCATCTCAAGGCCGAACTGACCGAACGGAAGCTGAATACACCGTTCGAGGTCTGATGACTGCAATCGGGCAATCAAAAAAGGCGCTCTGGTAACCCAGAGCGCCTTTTTTCGACAACTTCCCGTACTAAGCAATAACGGCGAGCAAGGCTCTACCGCGCTGCGGTCGCTTCCTGCTCCCGCACGTACTGGGAAAACTCCTGATAACCACCGATATGCTGATCGCCCACAAGAATCTGGGGCACTGTCAGCACCGGCTTTCCAATCAGGTCGGCCAGGTCTGCCTTGCTGATACCTTCCTCGATGATGTTAATGAACTGAAAGTCCATGCCTTTCACTTCACAAAGCTGTGCGGCCCTTACGCAGAACCCACAGCTGAGGCGGCCGTAAATGGTAACCCGGTCCATACCCTCTCTCCAGCTTGTGTAAATCGTTGCTGTCCGACCTGTCGGGCCGGATGGCGAATGAGTGACAGTCTGACAGACCCCGGGGCCAGATAAAATTCAATGTATTGAATCATACCGATAGGTTCGAACGATCACCGGTTCCGGCCCCGATGACAATCAGGACAGGTGATTTTCCCACGCTTGCAACGCAAGACATCATCACCATAGTCTGTGAAGGCGGCTGCGGCGCTCTCCCACCAGCACGGCAGAACTCGCAGTCGTGCAGCAAGCCCCGGGCATACACGGCCAGCAGGAGCCTCACTTGGTCTACATGAGTCTGTTTTTAACGGCGTTCGCAGCGGCGACCCTGCTGCCCGCGTACTCCGAAGTGTTGCTTGGCGGGCTGGTCGCCAAGGGGCTTGCCTTGGGCTGGTTGTGGTTCTGGGCAACGCTGGGCAACACGCTGGGCTCCGTGGTCAATGGCATCATAGGGCGCCAGGTGACGCGGTTCAAACACAAACGCTGGTTTCCGGTCTCCGACAAACAACTGGAGAAAGCCCAAAACCAGTTCAACCGCTACGGTCAGTGGTCACTGCTGATGGCCTGGCTGCCCATTGGTGGAGACGCGTTGACCCTGATCGGCGGCATCATGCGGGTGCCCTGGCTGAACTTTGTGGTATTGGTGGCCATCGGCAAGGGCCTGAGGTACGCCATTGTGCTCTGGCTGGTACTGGCCGCCACCCAGTAACCGGAGGGAATACTAGTCTGGCGACCGCTCCGGCGCTGATTGCGCGTCACCTTCGCCGTAAAGGTACCGGATCAGCAAGTCTTCCCCGTTAAACTCGGCATTCAGAACCGCAATGAACGTATAAACGCCGATCAGCTTCCGGTTGAGGAAAACGAACTCCTTGGGCGGTATCCGGAAGTAGCGACTGATGGCCGAACGGGCCGCCTGACGGGCCACCCGTGACGGCAAGTCGCTCTGTTTCCAGCGATATTGGCCCTGCTCATTTACGGCATAGTCGGGCCAGTCATGATCTGCCTTCGACAGCGGCTCCAGCACCGACATGCAGACCTCTGCGAAACGTCGCAGGATGTCGTCGGGCCAGTCCCGGCTCATAAAGTTGAGCGCGACGCCCCCCTCGATCACCGATTCCAGATCCTGCTCATAGGAGGCTTGAATCATCCGGATAACCGGCTTGAGGAACGCATCCGAGTAGCTCTGCACGGCCCCGAAGTCCAGCAGCACGACCTGATCGTGGTCGGCGTCGCCGCCGGCTTCACCCGCGATGCGAATGCGGTAATTGCCAAAGTTGGGATCCGTCTGAATTTCGCCCCAGTCGAACAGTTCCCGGAAAAACAGCTCCAGCGCAGCGCGACCCAGGTCACTGCGGCGATCCAGTGACAGCTCACGGACCGCCACCGAGCTGACGGAGTGTCCGGATTCGAAGGTAGAGGCGATGATATGGTCCGTGGAATACTCCGACAGCACCTGCGGCACGACGAACCGTGGATCGGAGGCCAGCATCTGCCGGAATTTTTCGGTGGTCTGCGCCTCCAGACGATAGTCCACCTCACGGTGCATCATCACCCTGACCTCTTCCAGCCAATCACTGAATTCGGGTCCGAACGATACCAGTCTTGCCACACGCAACAGCTGTGCAACCGCATTCAGATCACTGTCAACTGCGTCCGCAACGCCCGGGTACTGCACTTTCAGAACCAACTCAAGGCCGTCGCTGCGGCGAACGGCACGATGGACCTGACCCAATGAGGCTGCCGCAATGGGCTCCGGATCCACGTCGAGTTCCTGATAGCGCGTGGAACCCAGCTCATCTTTCAGCACGCGCTCAATCGCGGACCATTCCAGGGAGGTCGTCTGATCCTCGAGCGTATGCAGCGCTTCGGTCACCTCTTCAGGCAAAAAATGCTCGCCGTAGAGCGCCATGACCTGACCAATCTTGACCACGCTGCCCTTGAGCTTGCCCAGCTCGTCCACCAGAAACTCGGCCTGACTGGAGAGCATCGCACGATGCCGCGCCTCCCGGGTTTCCTTGCGGCTGAACCAGTTGGTCGCCATGTGCGATGCCATACGCGTACCAGCGAACAGCCCCGCCCGGGTCAGGGTCAACCGACGCTCAAAGCTGCCGGTCTTGATCCGGGCTACGGGGTTTTTCGGACGTTTGGAAGCCATTAATACCTATCCGGTTCGTGCGAATGAGTGAGCCACCTATTATACGGTGCCCGTTCCGGTCTGAGGTCACCATGCCGACGGGCATCCGGTGGCATGCCGGCCAATGGAACTGGCCGACATCACAGGTCATATGGGTGTCAACGCGTTACGTTTTTGATACAGGATAATCAGACAAAGCACGCTAAGCTATGACAAGCACCGGTTCTCTACCGGCACAATAACAAAAACAGGTTGGTTTATGGCGGTTCGAGCCACCAAACCCTCGACTACGGAGCTGTCGCAATTCCGGGTTCGGGGAGAAATACCCGTGCCTGCGCTGATCGGCTGGCTAACGATCGCGGCCGTCCCATTACTGGTCTTTTTCGCGCTTCGCGCGAAATTACAGATGGACCTGCAGACATTTCGGGTTCTGGGCGCGTTCGCAGCGCTCCTCGCCCTGAACGGACTTTGTTACCGGGTGCTGCACCACGAGACACTGCACCGGCGTGGCTTCATCACCCTGATCACCCTGCTGTTTCTCTACCTGGCCGGCGCTGCGATTGAGGACGGCGCCGCCATTATGTGGCTGTTCGCGTACCCGCCCATTATTTTCTACATCAGCGAATCCCGGGTGGGCGTCGTGGCTTGCGCTGGCGGATTTGCCGCACTGATCCTGCTGTTCAGCCCGCTGGGCGATGCCGTCTTTGCAACGCCCTACAGCATTAACTTCCGCCTGGTCATGATCTGTACGCTGGCCTTCGAAATGGTCAGTTGCTATGTGCTGGACCAGAGCCGGCGGCGGAGCAAGCTGCGGCTGCTTCAACTCGCCAGTCAATTCGAGCACGCCGCCAAGCACGACGCCCTGACCAATCTCGCTAACCGCCGCGAGGCCACAATCCGCCTGGAGCGCGAATACGATCGCTACCTCAGGCACAAGCGGCCCTTGTCATTGCTGCTGGTCGATATCGACCTGTTCAAGTCAATCAATGACACCTACGGTCATCAGGCGGGTGACGCGGTGATTGTTCGGATAGCCCGTCATCTGGAGCAGGTATGCCGCAAGGTGGACATGGTGGCCCGCTGGGGCGGAGAAGAATTCCTGATTGTCCTGCCGGAAACGGCAACCCCCGAAGCCCTGGTG
>JAWVWU010000133.1:0-6238 GCA_033723595.1 Marinobacter sp.
GGATAGTCGTCCAGCAGCGTGGCCAGATCAGCAATCCCCCGTTTGATGGCCCAGTGGGTCAGTTGCGTGATCACGCCGGTTTCTTCGGCCAGCGGAACAAAATCGGCGGGCTCAACCAGTCCTCGCTCGGGATGATGCCATCGAATCAGCGCCTCGACCCCGGTGACCTGTCCGCTGGCCAGGGACATTTTCGGCTGGTAGAACAGCTCGGTCTGGTTGTTATGCAGCGCATCCCTGAGATCGGACATCAGGGTCAGCCGGCTTTCGCTATAGATATCATAGGCCTGGGAATAAAGTCCGGTCTCGAACTGGCCGTGGGGCGTGATTTCCATGCCGACGTGCGCGTTGCGGATCAGCAGGGCTGCGTTGTCACCGTGTTCGGGGTAACTGGCAGCGCCAAACTTCGGGTGTAGCGCAATGGCCAGGTTGTCCAGAGGGATGGGTTCGGCCAGCAGGCGGAGCGCCTGGTTCAGGCTTTCGAACTGATCATCCACCCGGTGGGCTTCGACCAGCAGGCCAAAACTGTCACCGGACAACTGATAGACCCGCTCTTCCTGCCCCTGCTCGTCCACCGTGCTGTGTACCATTGGCAGGCGGGTGGCCAGCGCGGTCATCTGCTCGGCGATGCGTTTGAGCAGCCTTTCGCTTCGGCTGAGGCCGAGAGTCCGGTTAATTTCATCCAGCCGGGTAATCCGCGCCACGCCGACCAGGTAATGACCGTTCGGATTCTGCAGCAACCGTTGGTTGACCATCCACTCGAACCGGTTGCGGTTGGGCAGTCCGGTAACCGGGTCATGCGTCATGGCTTCGGTCAGCTGGTTATGGGCTTCATGACGGGCTTTTTCGATGCGCAGACTGTTGGCCTGGGCTTCGATTTTATCCTCACGTTCCCGGTACAGTCGGTCCGCCAGCGCCAGGGTGAGTATGAAGGCTTCCAGGCCGGAGCCGATCTGCATGGCGTACTCGGTCATGAAATTCTCTGGAAAAAAGCCCAGAGCCCGGCCGGCGGTAGCCAGAACACCAATGGTGAGCGGCGTCCAGGCGAGTGTGAAAAAGACGCCAGCGCGGACGCCGGCCAGCCAGGCAATGGGGCCCGCGACCAGTAACAGCGAAAAAAAGAACAGCGCGGAGATCGCCGACAGCATGATGGCGTGGTTGTAGCTGAGGGTCAGGGCGGCGATGAAGTTCAGCACCTCAAAGGCGATCATCAGGCGGATCGCGATATCCAGGCGCGGGCTGTGGGATTTGATGGTCAGGAATTCGCGGCAGAACAGCACCGAGAACAGGGCCAGAATCGGCATCGACACCAACAGGGCCCGCGCATGGAGCGCCGGGAACTGTGGATACAGATGCTCGAAGCTGTAGCCCTTGATGGAGGCGAAGAACAGCAGGTAGCCGGCAATGGCCAGGGCATAATACAGGTACAGCTTTTCCCGCAGAGTGAGAAACACCGCCAGGTTGATCAGAATGATCACCATCAGACTGCCGTAGTACAGAAAATGCAGCTTCTGCTCGTTCGCTGCAGCCTCGAAAAACCGGTGTTCGCGCCAGACACGAAGCGGCAATACCATCGAGCCTGCGGTTGCCACGCGCACATAAATCGTACTGCTCTGAGCCGGCGCCAGCTCGAAGCGCAGCAGCATGTTCGGATGGTCGACATCCCGTGGGTAGAACGGCCGGGTGTCACCGGTGCTGAACTCGCGCACCAGGTGCTGGTTTTTGAACTCGTAGAACACCACGTCATCGAGCTGGGAGTAACCCAGTTCGGCGATCAGGTTGAGCCGGTGCGACGTCTGGTTGCTGACTGAAAATCGCAGCCAGTAGGCCGACAGGGTAATGCCGAAGGTGGCGTTGCCGTCCGGTTTTTGCTGCCACTGGCTGTCGGGAAGTGCGAGCACCTGATCCAGGGTGGCCTGGCCGGCCGGGTCTTCCCAATACTGGAAATGGGCCTGGATCGGCGTCGACGGCCTGACGGTGATCGGCTGGGTGCCGGCATCGGCAGCCGACCAGGCGGACAGCAGCAAACTGATCAGAGTAAAACGCAATGCATGGGATAGGTTCACGAACAGCGAGCCCCGCAGACGACCATTGAGCTTACCTTTTGTTGTTTTGGGCGAGAACACCGCCATCGGCAGGCCTCCTGGTAATCCTAGTCCCTGTCGATCATTGGAGCGAACGGTTTGTGGGCGAACGGCGTTTGCCGCCCGGCAGTCCGGTTACGGCATCGGTGGTGGCGATGCCGGGGAGACACCGCCGTGCCAGGGCGCCGGGATCACTTGCGTGCCAGGGTCGCCAGCATCCGGTTGACCGCGTCGAGGTGCTCCGGTTCGTTGTGGCTCATGCCCTGGAAGCAGGCACAGAGATCGAGGAAGTCTTTCAGTTCCATGCGTTGGGCCATCTTCATCAGGCGTTTGGTCAGGCGCGTGGCTTTCGGGGGTTGGCTGGCGATTCGCTCCGCCATGGCCAGGGCCGTCGGCATCAGGGCGTCGGGGCTGACCACGTCCAGTACAATGCCCAGCTCCCTGGCTTCAGCGGCGTCCACCGTGCGGCCGGTCAGGGTCAGTTCGAATGCGCGCTGGTAGCCAATCAGGCGCTGCATGAACCAGGCTCCGCCGTCGCCGGGAATAATGCCGAGGTTGAGAAAAGTCTCGCCGAACCGGGCCTTTTCGGAGGCGATGCGAACATCGGCCATGTTGGCCAGGTCAAAGCCGGCGCCGATGGCCGGTCCGTTCACCGCCGCAATCACCGGAATCTCGATGGCCTGCATTGCCAGCGGAATTTGCTGGATTCCCTTGCGGTAGCGCTCCGCGCATTCGGCGACGTCGCCGGCGAAATCGCCGCTGCGGTTGGCCATGTCGCGAATGTTACCGCCGGCGCTGAAGGCGGACCCGGCACCGGTGATCACCAGCACCGACACCTCATCGCAGTGGTTGACCCAGTCTGCGGTGGCGACAATGTCGTCGATCAGGTGAGAGCCGGTCAACGCGTTGCGCAGGTCGTGCCGATTCAGGGTCAGCACCGCAATTCGGTTGTCCAGCGTCAGCAGGGCGTCGGTGAGTTCGGGCAGCTTGGTCATGGTCGGGGCTCCGTATCGGTTGGTGGGGGCTCGGAATCACCGGATGATGGCGGCTGGCGGGTGTAACCGCAAGACTCGGAACCGCCTCCGCGCAGGTTGCATCGAGTGATCAGGGCAGGTTGTCCAGAAAGTCCCGGATCGCGTAAATGACCGCGGCCGGTTGTTCTTTGTGGGGCATGTGCCCGCAGTCCTCAAGAAGCAGCCTGTCAGCGGGGCCGGCGGCATGGCGGGCAATGAAGTCGGGAAAGGCGGCCGAGCCGTACTCGTCCCGGTCGCCGTGTATGGCAAGAACCGGACACCGCACGCGCCCGATCTCTGGAAGCAGGCTCCAGTCCCTGAAAGCGTCGGATAACCAGACGTCCGTCCAGGCTCGCAGCACCCAGCTCGCCTTCTCGCCGTGCCATTTTTCCAGGCGCGCCATCTGTCCGGGTTGCGCAAACATCTGCTCTGCGTCGCGGATGCCCGTCAGGGTCCTGTCCTCTACGAACGCCTGGGCCGACAACGTCACCACGGCCTGGCAGTCCGGATCCCGCGCGGCAATATGGATCGCCATGCCGCCGCCAACGCTGTGTCCGAGGAGGGCATAGCGGGACAGTGAAAGCTGCTCTTTCAAAGCGGGAAAATAGCGGGTGGCTTCCTCCTCGATGAACTGCCGGGAGGGCATGGAATTACGGGCATCGGAGCGGCCAAATCCGAGGCGATCATAGGCGATAACGGATCGGCCGGTGGCTTCGGCCAACTCGGCCGGAAAGGCTCTCCAGAGTCCGACGCAGCCCAGCGATTCGTGCAGCAGGATAATGGGCGGTTTTCCCGAATCGGCGTCGGGTGTCCATCGGTTGACGTATACCCGTCCTCCGGGCAACTTGACGTTTAACGCGTCGGTCTGCAGATCGTTCATGCCTGACTGTCCGGTGTTATCAATGAGTCCGCCCCGCACGATCACCGGCGGATAAACTGAAAGCCTATCCCAGCCGGACGGGTAACTCCATGTCGCTGCTTGACCTGGCCTTCCCGGGTTGTCAATAATGCTGTATATAAACACAGGTTTGTGAGTGGTCATGACCGAGCGTAGACACCACCACCGTGCCGTGAACGGGTCGGGTACGACGGTGTCGTTCCTGGATGTGCGGCGGCGGTTTGACTTCCGGGCAATCGAGATTGGTCGCTGGGTGACAGAGGCAGAACGCGAACGAGCGGCGGGGCTGTTTTACGGCGCCTTGTGTGACCTGATGGCGGTGCTGCAGGGTCCGGAAACGCTGATTTCATTGCGTGGCTCCCTGGCTCTGAAATACGGAACCGGCGGCCAGCCCGGGGTGGCGGCGCATTACGCGCCAGCGACCCGCACCTTTGCGCTGGCCAAGAACGCGGGGCCGGGCAGCATTGCCCATGAATGGTTCCATGCGTTCGATCACTATATCTGCGACAAGTCATTCCGGGACACCGGGCCCGGCGTGTTTGGCTCGCGCGCCTGGCTGGACGAAGCGCGCCCGGTTGTGCATCCGCTGAATCAGCTTCTGGGCAACTGCTACAAGGCAGTGCTGGTGAATGCCGCCGGCAGCGAACCGAGCGAACTGTTCCGTCACTCCGCCCGGCAGGACGAAAAACTGGGCGTGCTGTATTACAGTCGGCCGGAGGAATTGTGCGCCCGGGCGTTCGAGGCGTTTGTCCAGGATGCGGGGCCGGGCAATGCCTTTCTGGTGTCGGGGTCGCGGCAGTCGGACGAAGCGCGCCTGGGGCTTTACCCGGGCGGGGATCAGCGTCGGCGCATCAGGCAGGCGTTTGGCGCCTATTTTTCAGGCCTCGGGCGTGCCCTGGCGGCGTCCGCCTGACCCGTGCCGGCACAGGTCACGATCGTTTGTGCGACTTCGCCAATGTATCTTTTGGAGCGGATCGGGCTATGCTAAGGGAACAGGCCTGTGCCGGCGAACCTGCCGGATAGGCCCAGGGCGGAATGTCGCCGTCGAGGGGGTCTCACCGATGACAATCGATAACGCTGAGCAGGCGCAATAGAACCCGATGGACAACGTCTATGGTTAACCTGCCCAGTGAAGCAAAGTTGAATGCCATTCTGGACAGCACGCTGGCCGGCACCTGGGAATGGAATCTGGATACCGACGAGTTCCAGGTCAACGACCGCTGGTGTGACATGCTCGGCTACAGTTTCGATGAGCTGCAGCCCTGCACCATCAAAACCTGGGAGGCGCTCTGTCACCCGGACGATCTCGAAACGGCCTACCGGGGCATCAACGCCTACCTCAGCGACGAAAGCAACCGTTACGACTGCGTCATCCGTATGCGCCACAAGGACGGCAACTGGCGCTGGATTCATGTGCGCGGGATGGTGATATCCGATGACGACGAAGAGACGACGGGCTGGTTACTGGGCACCCACCTGGATGTGACCCGGGAGTATGACAGTCAGCGGCAGTTGCAAAAGCTGTCGGAATCCCTGCCCGGCATTATTTACACCTTCGTGATGGAGCCGAGCGGGCGCTACTATTTTTCCTACGCCAGCAAGAAAACGGAAGAATTCTATGGCCTGAGTCCGGAGGCGGCTCTGGAAGACGCGGACCGGATTTTCAACCTCATTCTCCCGGAAGATATCGATCGGGTGAAAGCCTCTATTGTGAAGTCTTTCGAAACCCTGGGGCACTGGGAGTGCGACTACCGGGTGTTGGTGAATAATGAAGTGCACTGGATTCGCGGCGTGGCCTCACCGGAGCGTGGTGCCGACGGTCGCACCATCTGGAACGGCATGGTGGTGAATATCGATGAGCAGAAGAGTCTGGAATTCGAGCTGGAGCGACTGTCCATCACCGATGAGCTGACCGGGCTCTATAATCGCCGCTGCCTGCTGCGTCGACTGGATGAGCTGGTTGACGAATACGACCGTTATGACGGCGGTTTCGCGCTGATTTCAATGGATATCGATAACTTCAAGGGCATCAATGACTCCCACGGGCACCCCATGGGCGATCGGGTTTTGAAGCGCTTTGCGTCGCTGCTGGATACCCGTACCCGCAAGTCGGATCTGGTTGCACGGACCGGCGGCGAGGAGTTCATCGTGCTGATGCCAAATACCGACCGCGAGTCAGCCAAGCAGGTCGCGGAAATCCTGCGCGAAGCCATGGAAGCCCTGACGTTTACCAGCGAGGATGGACA
>JAWVWU010000134.1:0-6182 GCA_033723595.1 Marinobacter sp.
AGTCGGTCAAGGGTGTCGAGAACGAGCGCTGAGACCGCTTGGCGTCGGGGCGGCACAATGTGAAACATAAACCGGATTGATAAGTACAATCCGTAACCGTTTATCTGGGCTCTGGAAGTGCGGTTCGTCTACACTTTCAGTCAGAAGACTCTGAAGCCCTGGTTGCCGAGGAATGTTGTCGGACTGCCCGGTGGGGGGTTCGCGGACAGACTGTTAACCGGTGCCATTCTGACCACCATCGCGTTCATCGGCAGGCGCAGATTTTGGTTGAGGAGGCGACAGCTCAGGATGTTTACAGAGTCTTTGTAAGACGACAGACTGGTTGTACGCGGTCACAAGCCGCTAATCCGTCATGAGCCGGTTATAAGCCGGAACATAGCAGGAGTTACAGGGCATGAAGATTAAAGATCTGGTGAAATACTGGGACAAACATGCACGGGGGCGTCTGAGCCGTGATGCGTATTTCATGGCGTTGTCGGATCAGCACCACAAGCGACTGGAGCAGCTCAGCACGCTGTATCCGATGAAATCGTCCCAGGATCTGATCCGGGATCTTGTCTCGGCCGCGCTTGACGAACTCGAGACCAGCTTTCCCTATGAACAGGGGTCCAAGGTGGTTGCCTTTGATGAGGACGGTTTCGAGATCTATGAGGACAAAGGGTTGACGCCTCGCTTCGTCAGCCTGAGCCAGAAGCACATCCAGCGTCTCAAGGCCCGCCAGATCGAATCAGTCGCCTGACTCAGTGGGCGGTGGTCTGTCGGTAGGCCACCGTCGCGGGTAAGCAGACAGACGGGTGAGCAGGCAGTCGGGCACAGTCCCGCGACTGCCCGTGCTTAATCACTTTCCAGTCAGTTTGTCTTTAAGCGGGCTCTGTCGAACCAGATCGTCCAGCGCCGCTGCGACCATATCATTCAGAATGTCGCTTTCACTGCGGTCCGGATAGAGCTCCGCCAATGCTGCAATGCGTGCCGCGTCTTCCAGCGGTAGCCTCAGATTGTAATCGTGAGTCCGTTCCACGGCTTCCTTTTTCTTCTCCCAGTGTTTGGGCAAATCGGTTACTTTCATAATATCTCCATGCAACCAGCAATTAGTTCCGCCGGCCATTCCCGGCCCGCCGAACTATCGGAATGGCGAATAGACTTGTCCTGACGTTCCTTAGTATCGTTACTAGTCCCTGTAAACGTCAATTTAAAAGGATTTGTTGTGACCGAATTACATCCCGATCTTCGCGAAAATGTCCGCCTGCTGGGGGAGTTGCTTGGGGACAGCATCCGCCGGTCCCCCGGCCAGGCCTGTTTCGATCTGATCGAGGAGATCCGGGCTGCTGCCAAAGCTGATCGCCGACATGAGAGTGGTTCCGATCAGCGTTTGCTGAACCTGTTATCGACCATAAGCGATGACCAGTTGCTGCCCGTTACCCGGGCGTTCAACCAGTTTCTCAACCTGGCCAACCTTGCCGAACAGTACCACACCATTCGCCGCAAACGCGGTCATCAGTCGGACCTGATGGTTGAGTCGTTAACGCAGGTCTTCGAGCGCCTCAAGCAGGGTGGCATTGAGGCCGCTGACTTGCATGAACGGGTCTCGGATCTGCGCATCGAGTTTGTGCTGACGGCCCACCCGACCGAAGTGGCACGTCGTACCCTGATCATGAAATACGACGAAATGTCGGACTGTCTCGCCCGTCTGGATCATGACGACCTGATGGATTCGGAACGGGACGACGTGGTAACGCGCCTGCGGCAGCTCATTAGCGAAGCCTGGCACACCGATGAAATCCGCCACGAGCGCCCCACGGCAGTGGATGAGGCCAAGTGGGGCTTCGCCGTTATTGAAAACAGCCTGTGGCAGGCGTTG
This sequence comes from Marinobacter sp., assembly GCA_033723595.1. Classification (GTDB taxonomy): domain Bacteria; phylum Pseudomonadota; class Gammaproteobacteria; order Pseudomonadales; family Oleiphilaceae; genus Marinobacter. The sequence continues at coordinate 1,859 of JAWVWU010000134.1, forward strand.
CCAGCGTTTCTGCGTAGCCTCGACCAGTCCCTCGTGGAAACCACCGGTCACGGGCTGCCGGTCTCGGCGGCACCGATCCGCATTGCGTCCTGGATGGGTGGGGACCGGGATGGTAATCCTAACGTCACCCACGATGTCACGCGCCGGGTGTTCCTGCTCGGCCGTTGGATGGCCGCCGATCTGTATTTGCGGGACATACAGTTGTTGCGCGGCGAATTGTCGATGTGGGAAGCCAACGAAGCGCTCAGCGCGGTCGCAGGCGACAGTCGGGAGCCCTACCGGGAGGTGCTGGGCCGGCTTCGGGAGCGACTGATCCGAACCCGGGACTGGGCTGAGGCGAGCGTGAACGGCGCGGTGGCCGACAACACGGATATTCTGTTTGAAAATGAAGATCTCATCGAGCCCCTTGAGCTGTGCTACCAGTCACTACTGGATTGTGGCCTGGACACCATTGCCAACGGCCCGTTGCTGGACACACTGCGACGCGCGCACACCTTTGGCCTGCCGCTGATCCGTCTGGACATACGCCAGGAAGCGACGCGTCACGCAGAAGCGGTCGCCGAAATGGTCAGCTTTCTGGGGCTTGGCGATTACCTGGCCTGGTCCGAAGCGCAGCGTCAGTCGTTCCTGATCGACGAACTGAAAGGGCGCCGGCCATTGGTCCCCCGACATTGGGAGCCGTCCGAAGCAGTCGCCGAGGTGTTGGCCACGTGCGAAGTGATTGCTCAACAGACCCCAGAAGCCCTGGGCTCCTACGTCATTTCAATGGCCAGTCAGCCGTCGGATGTGCTCAACGTGATCCTGTTGCTGCGTGAATCCGGGATGACGCGCCCGATGCGCATCGTGCCTCTGTTCGAAACCCTGGATGACCTGTCAGGTGCCCCCGATAGCATGTCGGCGCTGTTTGGGCTGGACTGGTATCGCCGTTACTGCGGTGACCACCAGGAGGTCATGATCGGCTACTCCGATTCTGCCAAGGACGCGGGCCAGATGATGGCCGCCTGGGCCCAGTATCAGGCGCAGGAGAAGCTGACCGCGCTTGCTCGTGAATCGGGCATCCACCTGACCCTGTTCCACGGGCGTGGCGGTACCGTGGGGCGTGGCGGCGGCCCTGCCAACCGGGCCATTCTGTCGCAACCGCCCGGCTCGGTGAATGGCAGTTTCCGGATTACCGAGCAGGGCGAGATGATCCGCTTCAAATTCGGGCTGCCCCGGCTCGCCGAACAGAGCCTGACGCTGTATACCACGGCGGTGGTGGAAGCGACCCTGGCCCCACCGAAGGGGCCCGAGCCCGAATGGCGGGAAACCATGGACTGGCTCACCGAACGCTCACTGAAAGCCTATCGTGATGTGGTCCGGCACAATCCCGAGTTTGTTCCATACTTCCGTCAGGCGACGCCGGAGCAGGCGTTGGGTAAACTGTCGCTGGGTAGCCGGCCTGCCCGACGCAAGGCCACGGGTGGCGTTGAAAGTTTGCGGGCGATTCCCTGGATATTTGCCTGGACCCAGATGCGACTCATGTTGCCGAGTTGGCTCGGCAGTGACGTCGCGCTCAGCGAGGCGGCGGACGCCGGTCGACTGCCGGTGCTGAGGGAAATGATGGCACGGTGGCCGTTCTTCCGGACGTATGTGGACATGCTGGAAATGGTTCTGGCCAAAGCCGATCTGCGCATCGCCAGCTATTATGACCAGACCCTCGTGGAGCCCTCACTCAGGCCGCTGGGTGAAGAGCTCCGGAGTCGGTTGGCGGGGTGCATCGAGCAAGTGAAAGCGCTGAAGGAGCAGACCGAGTTGCTGGCGCACGAGCCGGTCTTTGCCCAGTCGATGCGTGTCCGCAACCCCTATGCCGACCCGCTGCACTACCTGCAGGCGGAACTGTTGCGGCGTGATCGCGAGGGTGAGGAAATCGGGCAGGTACCTGAAATGGTGGAGCGGGCCCTTAAGGTCACCATGGCCGGTATAGCGGCAGGCATGCGCAATACCGGTTAGCGTGCGGGCATTACCGGTCAATTTTTCTGGGCCGGATCATTGGTCAGTCCTGTGTTGAGGAGATTTGCGTGGTGCCACCCACTCGACTTGAAACATTCCTGGCCCGAAAGGGCATCGAGTTCATGCCGGTTCCGTTGATGTCGGCGTCGAACTTCGACGCGGCCATCTCCGGATCGGGGGAGCCAAGGGAACAGGCCATTCAGGCGACCCTGTTGATCGGCTTCAGCGGTGCGGTGATGGCGGTCCATGCCTACGGCGCCTCACTTGATATGGAGGCCATTAACCGGTTGGCGGGGAAACGTCTGCAGATGCTGACTGGTCAGCAGGCTGATCGGTTGTTCAGTGAGTGTCAGTCCGGTTTCTACCCACCGATTGGCGCCGCTTACGACATCCCGGTTCTGGTCGATGAGCGGGTGCTGGACTTGCCGCGCGCGGTAATGACAACAGGCTCGGCTGACAGTCTGCTAGTCATGGACCGGACCGCGCTGCATCGTGCTCTGGCGGGATCGCGCGCCGGTCCGATTACGATCACCAGCCCCGCTAATGGAAGCCCCGGTGGCAGAGAACTCACCCTGGATGAAGTGGCGGTCAAGTTGCAGCGACTCTATCGCCTGCCGCCGATGCCCGCACTGGCTCTGCGAATCCTGCGACTGACCTCCAACCCCAAGGCCACAGTGCGGGAGCTTTCCGACCTGATCGAGTTTGATCCCAGCCTGACCGCCCAGGTTATGCGCTATGCGCGCTCCGCGCTTTTCAACTATCCCGGCCAGATCGTCAATGTGCAGGATGCCGTGACCCGCGTGCTCGGCTTCGATCGAGTGGCGCACATTGCTCTGGGTATTGCCTCGGTGCGGGCCTTTGATGTCCCCCGCAAAGGCATGCTCGGTATGGATGAGTTCTGGCGACACTCGTTGTACTGTGCCTTTCTTACCCAGCAGATCGCCCCGATGTGTGGGGCCGACAAAGGCCTCGCGTATCTTTGTGGTCTACTCCACAATTTTGGATTATTACTGATTGGTCATCTGTTCCCGGAGGAGTTCAATCAGCTTAACGCACTGCGTGAAGCGAACCCGGAGCAAACCATGCAGGCTTTGGAGCAGCAGGTCTTCGGATCCGGCAACGGCCAGGAACTGCTGTCGGTTGGCCATGGTGCCATCGGCGGCATTCTGCACAAGCTCTGGCAACTGCCGGACGCGGTGGTGAAAACGGCGGGCGTGCACCAGCAGCCGGATTACCACGGCGAGCACGAAGAGTATGTGTTGATGGTGCAGCTGGCCAACGAACTGCTCAAGGAAAAACACATCGGTGACGAATTCAATCCCGAGGACTACGCCATGCCCCGCGAGCGGCTCGGGTTGACCGAGGCCAACCTCGAAACCCTGCGTGAAGGCGTGGAAGCCGTGTCGGATGACCTGGACGCGCTCGCCCGGTCGCTCTCAGCCTGATCGTCGCTCGCCGGAGCTCCTCCGGACGTCTCTGCGACGGAGGTCCACTTTCTCTTGAAGGCCCGACTTCGTATAATGCGCTCACTCAAACTTCAGGGCGCCCTGGTTGACCGCGATGTCCTCCGGTCTCGGGCTTTCCCGGAAAGGCGTATCAGGGCTGCTGCTCAGCCCCGCCTTTCCCGCACGAATTTTAAATCAACGGGAGCAGAACCAGTATGAGAGTTATCATGTTAGGCGCGCCGGGCGCCGGTAAGGGCACTCAGGCCCAGTTTATTACCGAGCGTTTTGGTATCCCCCAGATCTCTACGGGCGATATGCTCCGTGCAGCGGTCAAAGCCGAATCGAAACTGGGCCTGCAGGTCAAGGAAGTGATGGCGACCGGGGGACTGGTTTCCGACGATATCATCATTGCCCTGATTGAGGAGCGGGTCAAACAGCCGGACTGCCGCAATGGTTTTCTTCTGGACGGTTTTCCCCGCACCATTCCCCAGGCTGAAGCACTCCGCGAACAGGGCATCGCGATTGACTATGTCGTGGAGATTGCCGTTGATGACGAAGAAATTGTCAATCGGCTGTCAGGTCGCCGCATGCACGAGCCGAGTGGCCGCACCTATCACGTCAAATACGACCCGCCGAAAGTGGACGGTAAAGATGACGAGACCGGCGAGCCTTTAATCCAGCGTGTCGACGACAAGGAAGAAACCGTGCGCAAGCGTCTGAGTGTCTATCACTCCCAGACCGCCCCGCTGATCGATTACTACCATGACTGGGCGGAGAAGGCCCCGCAGGAAGCGCCGCGCTATATCCGGGTGGAAGGCGTGGGTACCCTGGACGATATCCGTAACCAGATCCTCCAGCAATTGGGCTGACTGACAGGCGACGCTGGTGAA
>JAWVWU010000135.1:0-6175 GCA_033723595.1 Marinobacter sp.
CTACGATGTGGACAAGGCCCAGCGCGGTATTGTTTACATCGATGAAATCGACAAGATTTCCCGCAAGTCGGACAACCCGTCTATCACCCGGGATGTATCGGGCGAGGGTGTTCAGCAGGCGCTGCTGAAGCTGATCGAAGGTACCGTTGCGTCGGTACCGCCGCAGGGCGGTCGGAAGCATCCTCAGCAGGAGTTTCTGCAGGTAGACACCGGCAATATCCTGTTCATTTGTGGCGGTGCATTTGCGGGTCTCGATAAAGTAATCCAGGAGCGCTCCGAGCGCAGCAGCATCGGCTTCTCGGCCGCTGTTGTGAGCGAGGAAGATCGCAAGAGCGCTGGCGAGATCATCAAGGCCGTGGAGACAGAGGATCTTGTCAAATACGGCCTCATTCCCGAGTTCGTCGGCCGTCTGCCGGTCGTCGCGACCCTGACGGAGCTGGATGAGGAAGCGCTGGTTCAGATCCTGACAGAGCCCAAGAACGCCCTGACCAAGCAGTATCAGAAGCTGTTTGATATGGAGGGGGTTGAGCTGGACTTCCGGGAAGATGCGCTGAGGGCTGTCGCGCGCAAGGCCATGGATCGCAAGACCGGTGCGCGAGGGCTGCGTTCAATCATGGAGGCCACTCTGCTGGACACCATGTATCAGATCCCGTCCGAGCACGATGTGTCCAAGGTTGTGATTGACAGCAGCGTGATCAGTGGTGATTCCGAGCCGTTCAAGATCTACGCGAGCAGCGACCACGCCAAAGCAGTGCCTGAGGACTGATCCGGTCAGGTTCATCAGGCAAAAAAAAGGGCGATCACGCCCTTTTTTTTGCTGTGCTGCCCGACCGGTCTTGCTTACCCATAACGCCGCTCGGGCCCCGTCATTGTATTCATGCAAACTGCCCCAATGATCGGTGGTAAGCTGAAAGAAATGTCATCAGAGGATTCCCTATGACCGTGCACTCCGAAGAGTCGGTAATCGAATATCCCATGCTTCCGTTACGTGATGTGGTGGTCTTCCCCCACATGGTCGTACCGTTATTTGTCGGGCGAGAGAAGTCCATTCAGGCCCTGGAAGCAGCCATGGAGGGCAGCAAGGAAATCCTGCTGGTCGCACAGCGTGATGCCGGTACCGACGAGCCGGCGCCGAAAGACGTGTTCGACATGGGTACCCTGGCGACCGTTCTACAAATGCTCAGGCTGCCCGATGGCACCGTCAAGGTGCTGGTGGAAGGCAACACACGTGCGAAACTCGAGTCGATCGCCGAGGGGGATTACCTGACCGCCCAGGCGGTACTGATGGCTGAGGATTCACTGCCGGAGCGGGAAGAGGACGTGCTCGTCAAAACGCTGATGGAAGAGTTCGAGCGCTACGTCAAACTCTCCAAAAAAGTGCCCTCGGAAGTGTCCAATGCGTTGACCGGTATCACGAGCCTGGAGCGCCTTGCGGATACCATGGCCGCCCATCTGGAACTGAGAATTCCGGAGAAGCAGGAGCTGCTGGAAGCGCTTGATGTTCGTAACCGTGTCGAACTGCTGCTGGGCAAGCTGGACGGTGAAATCGATCTGATCGAGGTCGAAAAGCGGATCCGCGGGCGGGTCAAGAAACAGATGGAACGCAGCCAGCGTGAGTACTATCTCAACGAGCAGATGAAGGCCATCCAGAAAGAGATGGGCTCCATGGGCGAAGGCGGCAACGACTTCGAAGAGCTTGAGAACAAGCTGGAAGAGGCGGGATTGCCCGAAGAGGCCCGTAAGAAAACCGAGGTCGAGCTGAGCAAGCTGAAGATGATGTCGCCGATGTCAGCGGAGGCCACGGTGGTCCGCGGCTACATCGACTGGATGCTATCGGTGCCCTGGAAGAAACGGAGCCGTGTGCGTCACGACATCGAGAAAGCCCGGGACATTCTCGACGAGGATCATTATGGCCTGGAGGAAGTCAAGAAGCGCATTCTTGAGTACCTGGCCGTGCAGAGCCGTGTGAAGAAGGTCAAGGGCCCGGTGCTGTGCCTTGTGGGTCCGCCCGGCGTGGGTAAAACGTCGCTGGGGCAGTCGATTGCCCGTGCGACCAACCGCAAGTACACCCGAATGGCGCTGGGTGGGGTGCGCGATGAGGCAGAAATTCGTGGCCACCGCAAAACCTACATCGGAGCGCTTCCCGGCAAATTGCTGCAGAAACTGTCGAAGGTTGGCGTGAAGAACCCGCTGTTCCTGTTCGACGAAATTGACAAGATGGGCATGGATCATCGTGGCGATCCGGCGTCGGCGTTGCTGGAAGTGCTGGACCCCGAGCAGAACCACACGTTCAACGATCATTATCTTGAAGTGGACTATGACCTGTCGGACGTTATGTTCGTGTGCACCTCGAACTCCATGGACATTCCGTCAGCGTTGCTGGACCGGATGGAGATCATCCGCATTCCGGGTTACACGGAAGAAGAGAAGGTCAACATTGCGCTCAAATATCTGCTGCCGAAGCAGATCAAGGCTAACGGTCTGCGTAAAGCTGAGCTGAGCATGCCCGACGAGACCTTGCGGGATCTGATCCGCTATTACACCCGGGAAGCGGGCGTCAGGGGCCTGGAGCGCGAGATCGCCAAAATTTGCCGCAAAGTCGTCCGCGAGCATGTCGAGAGCGGTGAGAAGGAGCCGGTTGTCATCACACCGGATAATCTGGAGAACTATTCGGGCGTCCAGAAATTCAAGTACGGCCTGGCCGAGGAGAAGAATCAGATCGGGCAGGTCACCGGTCTGGCGTGGACCCAGGTCGGGGGTGAGTTGTTGACCATCGAATGCGCGCTCACCAAGGGCAAGGGCCGGGTGGTCAAGACCGGGTCCCTGGGTGATGTCATGCAGGAGTCCATACAGGCAGCGTTGACGGTTGTGCGCAGCCGTGCGGTCGGGCTTGGTATCGGCGACGACTTCCACGAAAAGTACGATCTCCACGTGCATGTGCCCGAGGGGGCGACTCCGAAGGACGGCCCGAGCGCTGGTATCGGCATGTGCACGACGCTGGTTTCAGCACTGACTAAAATACCGGTCCGGGCGGACGTGGCCATGACGGGCGAAATTACGCTTCGCGGTCGCGTGCTGGCCATCGGCGGCCTCAAGGAAAAGCTGCTGGCGGCTCACCGTGGCGGCATCAAGACGGTGATCATTCCTGATGAAAATGTTCGTGATCTCAAGGAGATACCGGATAAAATCAAGGAATCCCTGGAGATACGTCCGGTGAAATGGATTGACGAGGTTCTGGATATCGCGCTGGCGTATCCGCCGCATCCCCGCACCGAGAATCCCGAGGCTGACGGCCCCTCTGAGACCAAACGCGACGATGACTCAGATGCGGTCGAGCGCATAAATACACATTAAAGGAGGCCGGTCTTGTTGACAGGCGAGAGAGCCCATTGGTATAACTGTTTCGCCGTGAAGCAGCCAATAGCAAGGGCTCCCGCGCTGATAGTGCCTATTCCACATACCGGTTAATATCGACCGCACGGAATAAGAAAAGCGAAAATGGAATTCTCCGACCGCTTGTGCGATAGTCGGGAACGTCCAAGAAAAACAAACCGACCTACAACATCTTCAACCTGAAATCGAAGGGGTTTAGTGTGAACAAGTCCGAACTAATCGATGCAATTGCAGAGTCAGCCGACATTTCCAAAGCCAGCGCCGGTCGCGCACTGGATGCCATGACAGGCGCCGTTACCGGTGCACTGAAAAAAGGCGACCAGGTTACCCTGATCGGTTTTGGAACCTTCTCCGTTAAAGAGCGTGCGGCGCGTACTGGCCGTAACCCCCAGACGGGTGCTGAGATCAAGATCGCGGCCTCCAAAGTGCCTGGGTTCAAAGCAGGCAAGGCCCTGAAAGACGCCGTCAAGTAACGGTTTCTATGTGTTTGGTGGCGCTGGCTTGCCGGCGTCACCGGAGCTGTCTCCGCCGGTCACCTTGGCCAGTCTGTTTACAAGGTCCCGGAAGTCAGACAACTCTGAAAGAACTCGAGGCGCATTCGAACAGGATGCGCCTTTTTACGTTCAGCGAGACCAGGCGCGTACCCGTCCATCTGCACGCTGACGGCCCGGCTGCTGAACTTCCTGATGACCGCTCACGAGGCCTGACACTGTCGAGTACGATGGCGCATGACGCCCGACTCCGGCCAGTGATCTGGGAGGAACATGCTTCAAGATATCCGTAGTAATGCCCAAGGTACCATTGCCAAAATTGTCGTCGGACTGCTGATCCTTGCCTTATCCATGTGGGGTATCCAGGCGATTGTCGGTGGTTTTTCCGGTGAACCTGAAGTGGCAACTGTGAATGGACAGGACATCACTGAACGCGACTACAACCGGGCGGTTCAGATGGAAAAGCAACGCCGTCTCGGTCAGATGGATACCCCGGACCCGTCGCTGCTGAACGAAGACCAGATCCGCAAACAGGTACTGGAAGGTCTGATCCAGCAGAAGGTGCTGACTGAAGCGGCCAATGAGCAGGGTCTTGCCCTGTCGGATGCCGACCTGGACCAGTTGATCCGTCAGATGTCGCAGTTCCAGGTTGATGGTCAGTTCAACAGGGACCGGTTTGTCGCCGTGGTTCGTAACGCCGGGATGGGCCTGGCGCAATTCCGTGAAGCCCTGCGCAGCCAGTACGTGATTAACCAGATCCGGGCCGGGATCACCGCCAGCGGTTTTGTCAGTCCGTTGACAGCGAAGTCGATCCTGCAGCTTCAGTACCAGACCCGGGATTTCCGCACGGTATCGCTCGACGCCAGCCTGGTAGCCGATCAGGTCAGCGTGTCTGATGATGACATTCAGGCTTACTATGACGATCACACCGATGACTTTATGGTCCCCGAGACGGTGGACGCCAAGTACATCGAGCTGTCTCTTGCTGATCTGGCCAAACAGGAAGACATCAGCGAAAAAGCCCTGAAGGACTATTACAACACCAAGGCTCCGGCCATGGTCAAAGAAGAACGCAAGGTGTCTCACATCCTGATTGAGGATGGAGACAAAGCGGACGAAAAGCTTGCTGAAGTGCAGAAGAAGCTGGCCAACGGCGAAGACTTCGCCAAACTTGCCAAAGAATATTCCGATGACGCTGCATCAGCCAAAGATGGCGGCAACCTGGGCTACGCCGGACGTGACGTCTTTGACGGAGCCTTTGAAAAAGCCATGTTCAACCTGAAAGTCGGCGAGGTGTCGGACCCTGTGCGCACCCCTTACGGGCGGCACCTGATCAAGGTCACGGATATTCGTAAAACCGACGCTCCTTCTTTTGATGAAATGAAGGATCAACTGCGCGACGAGTTGGCAAAAGACAAGGCCAGCGACAAGTATGCCGAACTGCGGGCGAAGCTGGCCGACCAGGCGTATTCGGAGGGTGATCTGAAAGGCCCGGCGAAAAGTCTCGGTCTGACCATCAAGGAACAGGATGGCATCACACGGCAGGGTGGCCCTGGCCCATTCCAGCATGCCGGGCTGGTCCGTCAGTTGTTTTCGGATGACGTGCTCAAGGACCACTACAATACCGAAGTGATTGACGTCGGTGACGACGTTTCGGTGGTGGCTCGGGTGGATCAGTACCATCCGGCTGCGGAGCAGCCGCTCGAGGCGGTCAGGGACGATATTCGCAAGACCCTGACGCGTCAGCGCACGCAAAAAGCACTCTCTGCCCGCGCGGACCAGGTCATCGCCAGCCTTCGGGATGGTCAGACGCTGGCCGAGTTGGGACTCGGCAAGGCCACCTGGGAAGAGCACAAGGGCGTCACCCGTAATGAGCCGAAACTCGGTACGCCAGTGCTCAGCCAGGTTTTCTCGATGCCCCGGCCGGCCGACGATGGCAAGCCGACTTACGACCAGGCTGTGTCCGGAGATTCCGTGACCGTTGTCGCACTGGATTCTGTGTCTGAGGGCAAGGTCGAGGGTAACGAGCAGTCACTGGCTCAGTTGCAGCAGTTCCTGTCTTCCCAGGAAGGACGCCGCGAATACTCTGCCTATCAGCAGACACTTCGCGAGCGGGCTGAAATCGAGAAGCCCTGAACCGCCGGGAGCGCATGACTCCCTAAGCCAGAACCAGAAACCGGCGCCCCGTTCAGGCGCCGGTTTTTTTTGGCAGGATATTCGCTAACTGGACACTTCAGTCCATAGGCAAGCGGGTAGGTTTGAGGCTGTCCTTGATTTTCTTCAGGTGATGC
>JAWVWU010000136.1:0-6165 GCA_033723595.1 Marinobacter sp.
CCGTCAAATACGGCGTCCGGATGCAGATCGACGCAGAACACCATGGCCTTGCCGTTCATGTGCAGACCGCAGGACAGAGTGACCGTGCGGATGGCGTCCGGGAGTGCAACGTAAGGCCGTGAAGCGTTGATGTCGTGCGGACGGCTGAGCGCATTACGAAAGTATTCCCGATGTTCCCAGCAGGCGCCACCGGACTGGAACAGCGGGTTGAAGTCATGGCTCCGGCGTTGTGGAAAATCGATCGCCAGCTCGCCCTGCTGCACGCCCGCCTGATTCAGCAAAAAGCAGCGCTTCACGCCGGCCACGGTCAGCAGGCTGGCGCAGGCGTCGTTGAAGGCGGTCGCCCGGACCAGGCTGTGGCAGGCAGACATGACCTCCAGTCGTAACAGTCGCAGATAGCCTTCGTGGTCGGCCACATCCTGGCGCGAATGCCGGCGAAAGCGCTCGATTGTCTGGCTGAACCGGCTTTCCAATGGGCTGTCGGTAAACGCGTCAAACTGATTGGGGCGGGCAAACAGGAAGCCCTGCATCAGATCGGCCTCGGTCGCCAGCGCGATTTTTGCCTGGGCTTCGGTCTCAATGCCTTCCAGCAGGACCAGACTCCCGCTTTCCCGGATCATCCGGACCAGGCTGGTCAGCAACTGGCGGGCGCGGGGATGCTGTTCAGCGTTCACCAGCAGGCTGCGATCCATCTTGACGATCAGCGGGTTGAGGCGCCACATGCGCTCGAAGTTGGAATCACCCGTGCCAAAATCGTCAATGGCGATCTGAAACCCCCGTTGCCGGGCGCCGTCCACGAAGTCCATCAGCGCCCGGGTCTTGTCGGTCGTGGTTTCCACCACTTCCAGCACGACCTGACCGGGCTCAATGCCGGCCCGTTGGCACTGGCTTGCCAGTTCCTCGAGATACGGCGTGGCCTGGGTGCAGGTGTCGGGGTTTATATTCAGAAACAGCCAGGCCGGGCGTTCGCTCTGGCCAAAGTTGCCCAGATGCAGGTTGATCAGTTGCTGGTCGAGGGTTTCTATCCGACCCACTTCCCGCGCCCGCTCGAACAGCAGGGGCGGCGGGAGCTGGCGTCCACGGTGACCGACCCGCACCAGCGCCTCATACCCCACAAGGCGCTGATGGGTCGGACTGAAAATGGGCTGGAAGCTGGATGATAGCTCGTAATCGGCAAGAAATGACGGTGCCCGGGAGCCCGGACGGGGTTTGAGACAGGCATTCATGGACACGACATTATTCATGGCTAAACTCGCTCGTTGATCCGGTCTCGGCGGTGCGTGGAGATCCGGGATCGTGCGAACCTGGTCGAACAGGTTGCGGGCTCGGGTGCTGGTTGTATGGGTTGAACGCAGGTATCAAGCGAATTTTGTGCCAGACGTCAGTAAATCGTCTTTAATAAAGCGTTAATGGAGTCAATTATCCATCGCCCAGGGTCATGGGCGTCACCCTAATGCCCCAAAAAAGTGCCCGTACCGGTTACGACGACTCGAATCGAGGCAGTCCCCGACCCGGCCAGCGGGCCGGTTCTGCCTGGCAAAACGGTTGCCCCGTCACCGGGTTTGTCGCATGGTGGCGCTTCCGGTCGCCAGGGATTCAACAGGGAGATCATGCATCATGGCGGATCACAGCCAGTTCCGGTTGTTTGGACAGCGGCGTTTCTTGCCGTTCTTCCTGACGCAGTTTGCCGGCGCTTTCAACGACAACCTGTTCAAGAACACCCTGTTACTGTTGATCACCTACAGCACCAGTGGTCTTTTTGGCCTGTCTGCCAGCGTCGTGGTCAATGTGGCGGCCTTCCTGTTTATTCTCCCGTTCTTCCTGTTTTCCGGGATTGCCGGGCAGGTCGCCGACAAGTACGAAAAGTCCGGTGTGATTCGTTGGGTCAAGCTGGTCGAAATCCTCATTATGGGCGTGGCGGCAATCGGCCTCTGGCAGGGCTGGTATGCACTGCTGTTGCTTCTGCTGTTCCTGATGGGCGCGCAGTCCGCGTTTTTCGGACCGGTCAAATACGCCATCCTGCCGGAGGTGCTGACGGATGACGAACTGGTCGGTGGTAACGCACTGGTTGGCATGGGCACCTTTGTGTCGATACTGTTGGGTACCATCGCCGCAGGCATCATCATGGGCGCCGAACAGGCCGCGCATCTGGCGGCGGCCGGGGTGGTGATCATGGCCATTGCCGGTTACCTCAGCGCGCGTCGGGTCCCGGTCACCGATCCAGGCGCGACGTCGATGACGGTGCGCCTGCAGCCGTTCCGGGAAACCTGGCGACTGATCAGGTTGGCCCGGGAGCGCCATGCCGTCTGGTTGAGCATTCTGGCGATCTCGTGGTTCTGGTTTCTGGGCGCGGCCTACCTGACTCAGTTCCCCAATTTTGCCCGGATCAATCTGCTGGGCGATGCCACGGTCGTGACCCTGCTGCTGGCGCTGTTTACGATCGGGATCGCCGTGGGTTCGATGCTCTGCGAGCGCCTGTCCAGCCATCGGATCGAATTGGGTATTGTGCCTATCGGCGCCCTCGGGCTGAGCCTGCTCGGCCTTGATCTGTACCTCAACATGCCGGCACAGCCGGTGCCGTCCGACTGGCTCACCATGCTGAACAACGCCGGGTACCGTCGTATCCTGCTGGATCTGCTGGGTATCGGGGTGGCCGGTGGGCTGTTTATTGTGCCGCTCTATGCGTTCATCCAGCACGAGACCCCGCCCCACCAGCGCGCCCGCATTATTGCGGCGCTGAATGTGCTCAACGCGCTGTTCATGGTGGTCAGCGCGGTGCTGGGGATCGTTGTACTGGGGATTCTGAATTGGGACATTCCAACCTTTTTCCTGATTCTGTCGATCATGAATCTGGCGGTGGCGGGCTTTGTATTCCAGCAGGTGCCGGAATTTTTTCTTCGCTTTGTCGTCTGGATGCTGTCCCACACGCTCTACCGGGTGAAGCATCAGGCTCTGGAGCAGATTCCGGAAGCGGGCCCGGTGATTCTGGTTTGCAACCACGTTTCCTACATGGACGCGCTGGTCCTGGCCGGCGCTGTCCGCCGGCCCGTGCGCTTTGTGATGGATGACCGGATATTCCGCATCCCTATACTGGGGTTGCTATTCCGGCTTGCCAAAACCATTCCCATTGCGTCGGAAAAACGCGACCCCGAGCTGCTCGACAAAGCCTACGCGGCGATCTCCGCAGAACTGCAGGCGGGGCAGGTGGTGTGTGTCTTCCCAGAGGGCCGGCTCACGACTGACGGTGAGATAGCAACGTTCCGCCGGGGCATCGAAGCCATGGTGGAACGTGACCAGGTGCCGGTGGTGCCGTTGGCCCTGCAAGGCCTGTGGGGCAGCTTCTTCAGTCACGACGGCGGGCCGGCACTGCGCCACTGGCCCCGTCGGTTCTGGTCACGTATCGGACTGGTGGCCGGTGAACCGGTCGCGCCCGAGGAGGTCACGGCCGCCGGGCTCGAGGCACGGGTCCGGGAATTGCGGGGCGTGATCCGTTGACCCCTGGCAGGCTCGGATCGGGTGGCGCTGTGGATAAATACCTGAACAACCTTGGCATAAGCGTTGGATTAAAATAACGTAAATTAACAAATTCAAAAGGTTAGGGTGGTTTTGAGGGCTGTGAACGACAGGTCTGGAATGTGGATAACTTTCTTGAAAACTTTAGTGAACAGAGTGATCCAACCGATTGATTTTAGTAAGGTGTCATTGAACCGGGGTTCACAAATTGCACGACCCGAACCGCATCGACCGCCGAGTGGTCGTCCAGGTGGTTAATTTTTGCCCATTCCCACTGCATTTCCGTGCCTGACACGTTATACTGCACGGCTCGATTTTGAACGCTTTTCCTGAGGTGAGTTGTGGATTTTCCGACCCGTTTCGATGTCATTGTCATTGGTGGTGGCCATGCCGGCACCGAAGCCGCGCTGGCGTCGGCCCGGCTGGGGTCCCGTACCCTATTGCTGACCCACAACATTGAGACCCTCGGTCAGATGTCCTGCAACCCGGCGATTGGCGGCATTGGCAAGAGTCATCTGGTCAAAGAGATCGATGCCCTGGGTGGCGCCATGGCCCGGGCGACCGACCTGGCAGGTATCCAGTTCCGCACGCTGAATTCGCGCAAGGGCCCGGCGGTCAGGGCGACCCGCGCCCAGGCGGACCGGGTCCTGTACAAGGCAGCCATCCGCGAAATGCTGGAAAACCAGCCCAACCTGACGCTGTTCCAGCAGGCGGCAGATGATCTGCTGGTGGAAGGCGAGCGGGTCACTGGCGTGGTCACCCAGACCGGTATCCGCTTCCAGGCCCGCACGGTGGTGCTGACCACCGGCACCTTTCTCGGCGGTGTTATCCACATCGGCATGCAGAACCATGCCGGTGGCCGCGCCGGCGATCCGCCGGCCATCGCGCTGGCCCGCCGTCTGCGGGAGTTGCCGTTCAACGTGGGTCGCCTGAAAACCGGCACCCCGCCCCGCATTGATGCGCGCAGCGTGGATTTTTCGCAGATGCAGGAACAATGGGGAGATGATCCGACGCCGGTGATGTCGTTCCTGGGTGATCGCTCGGAGCATCCGCAGCAGGTCTGCTGCCACATTACCCGGACCACGGCCGAGACCCACGATGTGATTCGCAGCGGGTTTGACCGGTCGCCGATGTTTGCAGGCAACATCGAGGGCATTGGCCCGCGGTATTGCCCGTCCATTGAGGACAAGGTCAATCGGTTCGCCGACAAGGACTCGCACCAGATCTTCGTGGAGCCGGAAGGGCTGACCACCAACGAGCTGTATCCCAACGGCATCTCCACCAGCTTGCCGTTTGACATCCAGCTGGCCGCCGTTCGGACGATTCCCGGGTTTGAGAACGCCCACATCACCCGGCCCG
Organism: Marinobacter sp.; assembly: GCA_033723595.1. Classification (GTDB taxonomy): domain Bacteria; phylum Pseudomonadota; class Gammaproteobacteria; order Pseudomonadales; family Oleiphilaceae; genus Marinobacter. The sequence goes on from JAWVWU010000136.1 coordinate 4,873, forward strand.
GTTACGCCATCGAATACGATTTCCTGAACCCCCAGGATCTGCGGCACACCCTCGAGACCAAGTTCATCGGCGGGCTGTATTTTGCCGGACAGATCAACGGCACCACCGGCTATGAAGAGGCCGGTGCCCAGGGGCTGCTGGCCGGGATCAATGCGGCCCTCAGTGCCCAGGACAAAGAACCCTGGTACCCCCGCCGCGATGAAGCCTATCTGGGTGTGCTGGTGGACGACCTAATCACCATGGGTACCGCCGAGCCGTATCGCATGTTCACCAGCCGGGCGGAATACCGGCTGATCCTGAGAGAAGACAACGCCGATCTGCGGCTGACCGAAACCGGTTACCGACTGGGGCTGGTCAGCGACGAGCGCTGGCAGCGTTTCAGTGCCAAGCGTGAGGCCATCGCCCGGGAGCGCCAGCGCCTGAGCACCACCTTTATACACCCGCGCACCGAAGCCGCCGAGGTGGCCGATCGCTATCTGAAGCAGCCCATGGGCCGCGAACATTCCCTGGCTGAACTGCTGCGTCGGCCGGAGATCGGTTACCGTCACATTGCCGAGATCGGCGCCGACCAGGCCGACGATGACCGGGTCGCTGACCAGGTCGAGATTGAAATCAAGTACGAGGGCTACATCTCTCGCCAGACCGACGAGATCGAACGGCTTCGTCGCAACGAGAACACCGCGCTTCCGGTGGACCTGGACTACGACGCCATTGGCGGTCTGTCCAACGAGATTCGCCAGAAGCTCAAGACCGTACGACCGGAGACCATTGCCCAGGCCTCGCGGATCCAGGGTGTGACGCCGGCGGCGGTGTCCCAGTTGCTGGTGCATCTTAAAAAGCGTGATTTGCTGCGCAAGCAATCCGCCTGATCGATGGCTGCCACGGAACGCCTCTGGCCGCAGCAACTGGCCACCGGACTGGCAGAACTCGGCCAGACATTGAGCGCGGACCAGCAGACGCGAATGCTGGCGTTTCTGGCCCTGCTCAATAAATGGAACCGGGCTTATAACCTGACCGCGGTGCGGGAACCAGCCGAAATGGTGTCCCGTCAGCTGCTCGACAGTCTCAGTATCCGGCCTGCGGTCACCGCAGACCACCTGCTGGATGTGGGCGCCGGTGGGGGGCTGCCGGGTATTCCCCTGGCCATCGCCCTGCCGAAGCATCGGTTTACCCTGCTCGACAGCAACAGCAAGAAAACCCGCTTCCTGACCCAGTGTGTGCTGGAGCTGGGCCTGGATAATGTCGATGTTATTCACGGCCGGGCCGAATCCTGTGATCCGGCGGTGCGATACC
>JAWVWU010000137.1:0-6123 GCA_033723595.1 Marinobacter sp.
AGAACCGGCAGAGACGGAGCTGGCGTCGATGTCCAGCAGGCTGTCCATCATCAGGTCCTGGAGGTAAACCGGGGTAATAAACAGCGTGCTTTCATGGCCGGGGCGGTGAATGGTTTCCCGGGCGTCCAGGGTGGACTGGTCAAGCTGGTTGATCAGTTTGGGGCCGCTGTGAAGCAGTCGTTCGCGTTTGGCATTGAAAAACGTCAGCGAGCGGACGTCTTTTTCTTCCAGCAGGGAATTGGACAGGCTGTTGAGCAGGCTGCGATTGGCGGTGAACATGCCGTATTCGGCAGCCGCAGCCAGTTGGCGTGAAAGCGAGTCGCCACGGTCGCGAAGCAGCTGTTCGATGTTGCCGACCCAGCTGTAGGTGAAAAACAGGCCGAGGATGACGGTGATAAGCACGGTGGGTACGACCGTGACGACCAGAACCTTTTTGCGAATGCCCCAACGACGCATAACGTGTTTCCTGACCTCTCCTGCACGATGGCCCCGGTCTGGCGAACCGCCCTGTGGAAGTGGCTGGTCTCTAGTGCGCTGTCCGTGTGCTGGCCGTTCCCTGCATACTGCGTACCCGTTTCATCCGCCGGGTGAACGGCGGCGCCGGGCTGCCAATAATGATCCTCCGGCCCGGTTTATAGCCAGATGTTCCTTCAATATCGGTAAGCCGTATTGGGAGACCATCGTCGTTACGCGTATGATGCGAAGCCTGAGTGTAACACAGGCTATTTGTGATGACGGAATCTGTGATTGAGTCTGTCGGCGGCCCGGGCGTCCCGGGACAGCCAGAATCGTCAGAAGACGCAATCAGGAGTCCGCAAACCAGTTGAACCTGTCCGTGTCCGTAACCGGGAGCCCAATCTGTTATGCACTTTCCAACCATCGAAGATTATGTCGGTCACACGCCGCTTGTGCGTTTGCAGCGAATGCCTGGCGATACCTCCAATGTCATTCTCGCCAAGCTGGAGGGAAACAATCCCGCCGGTTCGGTGAAGGACCGGCCAGCGATCAGTATGATTCAGGAAGCGGAAAACCGCGGTGATATCAAACCAGGTGACACCCTGATCGAGGCCACCAGCGGCAATACCGGTATTGCTCTGGCCATGGCTGCCGCGATCAAGGGTTACCACATGCAGCTCATTATGCCAGCCAACATGAGCGAAGAGCGGCGCGCGTCCATGCGCGCCTATGGCGCAGAACTGATCTCTGTCAGCAAGGAAGAAGGCATGGAGGGTGCGCGCGACCTTGCACAGCGGATGCAGGCCGAGGGCAAGGGGTATGTGCTTGACCAGTTCGCCAACCAGGACAATCCGTTGGCGCATTACCGCACCACGGGCCCGGAGATCTGGGAGCAGACGGAAGGTCGGGTCACGCACTTTGTCAGTTCCATGGGGACCACCGGGACCATCATGGGTGTCTCCCGTTATCTCAAGGAGCGCAATCCTGATATCCGGATCATTGGCCTGCAGCCGGAAGAGGGCGCGTCCATTCCCGGCATCCGCCGCTGGCCGGAAGCCTATCTGCCGAAAATCTACGATGCCGCCCGGGTCGATCAGGTGGTGGAGATTGGCCAGCAGGAGGCCGAGGACACCATGCGTGACCTGGCTCGTAAAGAAGGTATTTTTTGCGGTGTCTCCTCCGGAGGCTCCATAGCGGCGGCCCTTCGCCTGTCAGCCCAGGTTGAAAACGCGGTGATCGTGGCCATTATCTGTGATCGCGGTGACCGTTACCTGTCGACCGGCGTCTTTCCCGGTGCCTGATGACCCCCGGACAATGAACGAGAACGTTTTATGAGCAGACGACGCAGGAAAAGCCTGCCGGCCGAGCCGGTTCAGTGCGTCATAGAAAAACTCAGTCACGACGGGCGCGGGATCGCTCACCAGAACGGCAAGATCCAGTTTGTGGACGGCGCCCTGCCCGGCGAGCAGGTGACGGCCAAATTTGTTGGAACCCGCAGCAAATTCGATGAGCTGCGCACACTGTCGGTCGAAGTCTCGTCGCCGGAACGGGTAACGCCGCCGTGTCAGTTTGCTGACCTCTGTGGCGGCTGCAGTCTCCAGCACATGGCGAACGATGCCCAGATCGGGTTCAAGGAACGGACCTTGCGGGACCACTTTGCCCACTTTGGGGGCATTGAGCCGGAATACTGGGAGCCACCCCTTGAATCGCAGACTCTCGGGTACCGACGGAAGGCGCGACTCGGCGTGCGATTCGTGAACAAGCGTGATTCCGTGCTGGTGGGCTTCCGGGAAAAGCGCAACAGTTTCCTGGCGGACATCACTCGATGCGAGGTGCTGGATCCGCGTATTGGCGAGCGTATCAGTGCGCTTCGCGACATGCTCTATGGGTTGGCGGCACACAACACCATCGCTCAGATCGAAGTGGCGTGCGGTGACGACGCGGCCGCCCTGGTGTTTCGCAACATGGAGCCGCTGAGCGATGAGGACACGGCGGCGCTGCTTGCGTTCGGGCAGGCCCATGACTTGCATATCTATCTCCAGCCCAAGGGCCCCGAGACGGTCTATCGGATCTGGCCGGAACAGGGTCAGGAAAGGTTGCACTACCGGCTCGATGCGTTCGATCTGAATATGGCCTTCCATCCGATGGACTTCACCCAGGTTAACAGTGCGATCAACCAGACCATGGTTGCCCGCGCTGTAGACTGGCTCGATCTGCAGCCCGGTGACCGGGTGCTCGATCTGTTCTGTGGCCTGGGTAATTTCACCTTGCCACTGGCACGAAAAGCGCAAGCGGTTGTTGGTGTTGAGGGCGATGACGCCATGGTGGTGCGCGGCCGTGAAAACGCGGCGCTGAATCGGATGACCAACGCGGTCTTTCACGGCGCCAACCTGCAGGGTGACTTTACGTCGGAATCCTGGGCCAGCGAGGGGTTTGATAAAATCCTGATTGACCCGCCCCGATCGGGGGCTCTGGAGATCTGTGAGCACCTGGCGGCCTTCGGCGCTGAACGCGTGGTCTATGTATCCTGCAATCCGGCGACGCTGGCGCGGGATGCGGGTGTGCTGGTCGACAAGGGCTACCGACTTGTCCGGGCGGGGGTCATGGATATGTTTCCCCACACTACCCACGTTGAATCAATGGCCCTGTTCGAGCGCAAGTCGCGCTGAACCGGAGGTCCTCCAACCCGGCTGAGGGCTTCCGCAAGGACAGCAATACGGAACTGGCATGGTAAAAGTTCGAGAAGATTACGCGGTCACCGGCGACGGCCACGTCGATATCGAGAAGTGGGTCCGCCAGATTGAATCACAGACTCGTCTGGAGGATGTGGATCAGTTTCGACGCGCCTGTGAGAAAAGCGCTGAAATCGATCTTCAGGCCTTTCGCGAAGACCGGCTTTGGGCGCCAGGGTCAAGCAGTTTCCGCACCGGCATCGAGATGGCCCAGATCCTGGTTGAGCTGCATCTGGATCAGGCGAGTCTGGTCGCCGCTATTCTCTATCGCGCCGTTCGTGAAGAGCGCGTCCCGCTGGCGGACATCCGGGCCGAGTTCGGTGACGAAATTGCCAACCTGATTGACGGTGTTCAGCAGATGGCCGCGATCTCGGCGATTCATCACCCGCTCAAGGGTAACGTGCTGGGCCAGAGCGAGGGCCAGCTGGACAACGTGCGCAAGATGCTGGTGACGCTGATTGATGATGTTCGGGTCGCGCTGATCAAGCTGGCCGAGCGCACCTGCGCTATCCGGGCGGTGAAAGACGTGATGCCCGAGAAGCGGATGAAGGTGGCACGTGAGGTGTTTGATATCTACGCACCGCTGGCCCACCGACTGGGTATCGGGCATATCAAGTGGGAGCTGGAGGACCTGTCCTTCCGCTATCTCCACGAGACCGCCTACAAAAAGATTGCCAAGCTGCTCGACGAAAAGCGGTTGGACCGTGACAGTTACATCAAGCGCGTGCTGGAAACGCTCGGGGCCCAACTGGCCTCGGCCGGGATTGACGGCGAGCTGACCGGGCGCGCCAAGCACATCTACAGTATCTGGCGCAAAATGCGCCGCAAGGGTATCGAGTTTTCCCAGGTCTACGATGTTCGTGCGGTCCGGATTCTGGTACCGGAAGTGCGCGACTGCTATGCCGCACTGGGCATTGTTCACGGCATCTGGCGGCACATTCCCAATGAGTTTGATGATTACATCGCCAGCCCCAAGGAGAACGGCTACCAGTCGCTGCATACGGCCGTCGTAGGTCCGGAAGGCAAGGTCATGGAAGTGCAGATCCGTACCCATAAAATGCATGAGGAAGCCGAGCTCGGCGTCTGTGCGCACTGGCTCTACAAGGGGATGGACAAAGGTAATCGCTCGACCGGCTACGATGCCAAGATCAACTGGTTGCGTCAGGTGCTGGAATGGCAGGAAGACCTCGGAGACCTGTCCGGACTGGTTGATCAGCTCAAGGGTGATATCGCATCTGACCGGGTCTACGTGTTTACGCCCGAAGGCCACGTGGTCGACCTGCCCCAGGGCGCCACGCCCGTTGACTTTGCGTACCGGGTGCACACGGAAATCGGCCACGCCTGTCGCGGTGCCCGGTTGAACGGGCGTATCGTACCGCTGACCTATCCGCTGAAAACCGGCGATCAGGTGTTTATCCTCACTTCCAACAATCCGGCGCCCAGTCGCGACTGGCTCAACCCCAGCCTCGGCTATATTCAGACGTCGCGCGCCCGGGCCAAGGTCACGCACTGGTTCAAGGAGCAGAACCGGGACCAGAACATCAGCGATGGCCGGGCAATCCTGGAGGATGAGTTCCGACGTCTGTCGATCTACGACGTGGACCTGAACGAGCTGGCCGTCAAGGTCAATTACCGCGCCGCCGACGACATGTTCGCAGCGGTCGGGGCGGGCGACCTCAAACCGACCCATGTCGCCAACATTGCCCAGCAGATGCTTGAGCCGCCGACAACGCAGATGGATCTCAAGCTCGGCAGTCAGCGCGTCGCTCCCTACGATACGGAATCGGATATCCAGATCCAGGGTGTCGGGAAACTCAAGACCCAGGTGGCCAAGTGCTGCAAACCGCTGCCCGGCGACCCCATCGGTGGCTATATCACGGTGGGCCGCGGCGTCACGGTTCATCGCCAGGACTGCCTGACGTTCCTCCACCTGCGTGAGTACGAGCCCAACAGAATCATCGAGGTCAGTTGGGGCGGAACGCCGGAAGCGGTCTATCCGGTCGACATCGAGATCGACGCGTACGACCGTTCCGGGTTGCTGCGGGACATTACCCAGGTGCTGTCTTCCTCGCGCACCAACGTGCTGGCGCTGAATACGATCTCCAATCCGGATGACAATACCGCGACCATGACCGTCAACGTTGAAATTTCCAGTCTCGAACAACTGGCACGTCTGCTCGCGCAGATCCGCAATCTGCCGAACATCATGGACGTCCGTCGCAAACGCAGGTGAGGCATGCCCTATTCAATAGACGACCTGAAAACGCTGATGGCCCGTTTGCGCGATCCCGAAACCGGCTGTCCCTGGGACACCCGCCAAACCTATCGGACGATCGTCCCCCACACCCTGGAGGAAGCCCATGAGGTGGCCGACGCCATCGAGCGTGAAGACTTTAAGCACCTCAAGGACGAACTCGGTGACCTGCTGTTCCAGGTGATTTTTTACGGCCAGCTGGGCCAGGAAGATGGTCACTTCAGTTTTGACGATGTCGTCGATCATCTCGTTCGCAAGCTGATCCGGCGACATCCCCATGTGTTCCCGGAAGGCACGCTGGAAAGCCGCGTCGAGCCGCTCGATCGACCGGACGAGGCTGAGATCCGGGCGAACTGGGAGCGTATCAAGGCCGAGGAACGCGCAGATGCACCAGAGCCGGGCGCCGGCACTGGGGATGACAGCGTGCTGGCCGGCATTGCCGGAGCGCTGCCTGCCATGGTTCGGGCGGAAAAGCTTCAGCGACGCGCGTCCCATCACGGATTTGACTGGCCGACCGTCGAGCCCGTGTTTGACAAACTACACGAGGAGATTGATGAACTCCGGGAAGCCTGGGCCAACGCCCAGGCCGACCCTGCGGCAAAGGACGCCGTGGAAGACGAGCTGGGTGATCTGCTGTTTGTCTGTGTCAATCTGGCACGTTTCATGAAGGTCAATCCGGAC
>JAWVWU010000138.1:0-6121 GCA_033723595.1 Marinobacter sp.
ACATCAATCTGATCGCCCAGTTCGCTGAAGGCATTGATCAGTCCCGCGTGCTCGAGTGGTGAAAGCTGGGTCATCCGCTGGGTGCCGGATGAGGCCGGCACGATCTTGATGCCACCGGGGCCATCCACCAGTACGTCCCGCAGGTCGCATTCTCCGGACAGCACATCGGACAGATTGTGGCGTGCGGTGATACCCAATAACACATCGATGTTACCGAGGCCGAGGTCGGCATCCAGCACGACCACGCGCCGGCCCATCTGAGCGAGAGCGATTCCAAGGTTGACGGAAATATTGCTTTTGCCGACGCCGCCTTTACCACCGGAGACTGCAATTACCTGAACCGGATGTGGTTTGCTCATACTGTTTTTTTGTCTCTTGACACGTGGTACCGGAACCTGACCGGGCCTCCAGGCCAGACGACTCCGTGCCTGTCAGGCACCTTCGGCCACGGCCTGTTCTTTCTGCACCTGCTTGAGCCGCTCGACCGCCAGGCGTACCAGCGGTATCGCCTCGGCGTGGTGAAGATCCTGCGGTATTTTCTGGCCGTCAGTGTAATACGCTATGGGTAGCCCCGTCTCCATGGCAAAACCAATGGACTCACCCAGCGTCAGCGCCTCATCCAGCTTGGTGAGCACGCATCCCGCCAGTTTCGCCATCTTATAGCAATGCCACATGGATTTCATGATGCGTGGCTGGCTGGTCGCCGACACCACCAGATGCGTGCGGATGTTGTGATGACTTCGGGCCAGTTCGCTCAACTGCTCCTGATAGCCCTTGTCAGACTGGGTCAGTCCGGCGGTATCAATCAGCACCAGGCGGCGATCGCCCAGGTCATCCAGGATATCGTCCAGCGAATGGCTCTCGTCGACCACGCGGACCGGGACGTTGAGAATCCGGCCAAACACAAAAAGCTGCTCATGCGCGGCCACCCGATATCGGTCGGTGGTCACCAGGGCCAGCGAGTCGGCGCCGTGCCGGAGCACGTAGCGGGCTGCCATCTTGCCAATGGTCATGGTTTTGCCGGAACCGGTCGGACCCACCAGCGCGTAGATGCCACCCTGATCCATCCACTCCAGCCTGGTCGTCTTGAGTCCGGCCGCCAGGGTTTTCAGGGCCTGTTTCCAGCCATCCTCCAGCCGCCCACCGGTAAACCCGCCGGCCAGCGCGTGACCCAGCTTACGGGTCAGGCCAAACTCTTCCAGTCGTTCGGTCAGTCGTTGTTGCAGCGCCCCCGGTGGCGGTTCAGCGGTAACCGTTGCCGGTTTGCCGGCCTGTGCGCTCATCAGGTCCCGGAGCGAGCTGATCTCGGCCCGCATATCCGCCAGTTCGCGTGCCTGAACCGACTCCGGCTCGCCGAACAGACCCTCGGTTCGCCCAGCCGGCGCGCGGTCGGCCGTCGAGAAGCGGGCGCCATCCTGGGCCCGGCGTTCACGGATGTCACGGATGCGCTCGCGGGAGCGCCCGAGTTCGTCCTCCAGCCGGCGGTGCTGGTCCGCCTGCATTTCGGCCAGTCGTGAACCGTTGCTGGCTTCAGCCGCCTGATCACCCAGTCGCTGGCGCGCCAAATTCTCGTCATAGTCAAGGGCCGTGACAATTTCCACGCCGCCGTCGACCCGCCGGTTGGAGAGAATCACCGCATCTGCACCCATCTCTAAACGGACCCGCTTGAGGGCTTCAGCCATGGTCGGCGCAAAAAAACGTTTCACTTTCATGCTATCTCGTCCTCCACCGGCAGCCCTTACCGGCTGCCCCTGCACAACGTTGCCGGATTACTGACCGACAGACGCCACGATTGTAATTTGCTTGTTGTCCGGCACTTCCTGGTAGGACAGGACGTGCAGGCGCTCGATGCCGTAGCTGGCGAATCGAGCCATCACCGGCCTGAGCGGCACGGAAACCAGCAATATGGCCGGTTTTCCGAGCATCTCCTGGCGCTGAACACTGTCCTGAAGCGAGCGCTGGAGTTTCTCGACCATGCCCGGTTCGAGCACCAGGCCGATATCGTCCTGACCGCCGGATTGTTGACTCTGCTGCAGTGACTTCAGCAATAACTGTTCCAACTCGGGATCCAGGGTGATGACGGGGATTTCGTCATCGTTGCCGCAGATACTCTGAATAATCATACGGCGCAAGGCCTGCCGGGCTGCGGTGGTCAGCACTTTCGGGTCCTGGCTCTTGGGATGCACGTTGACGATCGCTTCCGCGATCGAGCGCATATCCCGGATCGGCACCTCTTCCCGCAACAGATTCTGCAAGACCTTGAGCAACACGCTGATGGAAACGCTGGTCGGGACCAGCTCTTCAGTCAGCTTGGGCGATACCTTTTCAAGCTGGTCCAGCCACTTCTGAACCTCTTCGTGACCGAGCAGCTCATGGGCATGTTTCTGCAGCACCTGGTTGAGATGGGTTGCGACCACGGTACTGGCGTCAACAACGGTGTAGCCGAGGGTCTGGGCCTGATCCTTGCGATCCGGCTCGATCCAGCTTGCATCGAGACCAAAGGCCGGGTCCTTGCCTTCGATGCCCTCTATTTTGCCGAACACCTGACCCGGGTCGATGGCCAGTTCGCGATCCGGATGGACTTCCGCCTCCGCCAGGGTCACGCCCATCAGCGTAATGCGATAGACATTCGGCATCAGGTCGAGGTTGTCCCGGATGTGCACCGACGGCATCAGGAAACCGAGGTCCTGGGACAGTTTTTTGCGCACGCCTTTGATTCGGGTCAGCAGTTGGCCACCCTGGGATTTATCAACCAGCGGAATCAGACGATAGCCCACTTCCAGCCCGACGATATCCACCGTCGAGACGTCATCCCACCCCAACTCCCGGGTCTCATTCGGCGCGGGCAGCGCCTGCTGGGCATCGCCCCCGGAAGTGGGGCCGCCGCCGGGGCTGACCGGGCGGGCACTGCCGCCGCCACGGGCCGGAAACACAGCGTCGTCCTCCTCGGTCTGCTGCAGGCGTTTCCAGATCCAGTAGGCAGCAAACGCCGCGCCGGATCCAAGACCGAGAAAGGCCACGTGGGGCATGCCGGGAATCACACCCAGAATCAGCAAGATCACGGCAGCAATGCCGAGCGCCTTGGGCGCGGTGAACATCTGCTGCAGAATCTGGCCGCCCATGTCCTGGCTTGAGGTCACCCGGGTGACCATGATCGCCGCGGCCGTGGACAGCAGCAGCGAAGGAATCTGCGCGACCAGACCATCACCAATGGTCAGCAACGCGTAGTTTTGCATGGCCTGCCCGAAACCGAGTCCGTGTTGCAGCATACCGATGGCGACGCCGCCAAAAATGTTGATGGCCAGAATCAGCAGGCCCGCCACCGCGTCGCCTTTCACAAACTTGCTAGCACCGTCCATGGACCCGTAGAAATCCGCCTCCTGGGCGATCTCTGCACGCCGGAACTTGGCTTCGTCCTGGTTGATCAGGCCAGCATTGAGATCGGCATCAATCGCCATCTGCTTGCCGGGCATGGCATCGAGCGTGAACCGTGCACTGACTTCGGAAACACGACCGGCGCCTTTGGTCACCACCAGAAAGTTGATGATCATCAGGATGGCAAACACCACCAGGCCAACGGCGTAGTTACCGCCGATCAAGACCGCCCCGAATGATTCGATCACTTTACCCGCGGCGTCACCGCCCTGGTGCCCATAGAGCAGTACAATCCGGGTCGACGCCACGTTCAGGGCAAGCCGAAGCAGTGTCGCCACCAACAGTACGGTGGGGAATGCGGCAAATTCCATGGGCCGCAGGGCATAGACACACACCAGCAGGATGACAATGGACAGGGTGATGTTGAAGGTGAACAGCACGTCCAGCAGGAACGCCGGCATCGGCAAAATCATCATGCCCAGCAGAGCCATCAGCAGTATCGGGATACCGAGACTGCCCCGCGTCAGGGATTTGACGTTATTGATGACCAGCGCTCGATCCATTCTCTGCTTTGCTCCGCGTGGGCTTGCCCGGTTGTCATGCAAGCGGTCTCGGCCGCTCCCCGGTGGTCAGGTTTTTGACACTCTGACCCCTTCCAGGAGGGTGGTGGCAATTTCCGTACCATCGTGGAAAATTTCCCGGACTCATGCCTGACGACCACCGGCAGATACGGTATCCTGTGCGCCACGCGAGCGAGCGACCGGGTCCGATTTGCTCTCCGCAACCGGAATCCTGAGAACCCAGCCACTAAAGGTGCCCCATGCCCATTCTCGAGGTAAAACATCCGCTTATCCGTCACAAAGTCGGCCTGATGCGCCGGGCGGACATCAGTACCAAGAACTTTCGCGAACTGGCGCAGGAAATCACTGCCCTGCTCACCTATGAGGCGACCCAGGACTTCAATCTGGAATCGGAGACCATCCAGGGCTGGGCCGGGCCCGTGACGGTGGACAGTATCAGCGGCAAGAAGGTCACCATCGTCCCGATCCTTCGCGCCGGGCTTGGCATGCTGGAAGGGGTTCTCTCGCTGATCCCGGTGGCCCGGGTCAGCGTGGTCGGGCAGGTTCGCAATGAAGAGACGCTGCAGGCAAGTACCTACCTCGAAAAGCTGGTGGGCGAGCTCGACCAGCGACTGGCCATCATCGTTGATCCCATGCTGGCCACCGGCGGCTCACTGATCTCCACCATCGATTTGCTGAAAAAGGCGGGCAGCACCGAGATCCGGGCGCTGATTCTGGTGGCCGCGCCCGAGGGCATCAAACGGGTCCTCGACGCCCATCCGGATGTGTCCATCTACACCGCCTCCATAGACGACCGGCTGAACGACAAGGGCTACATACTGCCCGGCCTCGGCGATGCGGGGGACAAAATTTTCGGCACCAAGCAGAAGGATATCTAAGCATGCACGAACACCCTACGGAGCCGTTGTGGCGTCAAATTCTCGCGGGCTCCCAGATGTTGCTGGTTGCCTTCGGGGCGCTGGTCTTGATGCCGTTGATTACTGGCCTTGATCCGAATGTGGCGCTGTTCACCGCGGGGCTCGGGACGCTGATCTTCCACCTGATCACCGGTGGTCAGATACCGATTTTCCTGGCGTCCTCGTTCGCGTTCATCGCCCCGATCATTGCTGCCAAGGCCCGTTTCGGCCTGGAAGAAACGCTGGGCGGGCTGTTTGCTGCCGGCCTGCTTTACGTGGTGCTCAGCGGCGCGATTCGCCTGAAGGGAACCGGCTTCATCAATCGTCTGCTGCCGCCGGTGGTCATTGGCCCGGTGATCATGGTAATCGGCCTGAGCCTCGCGCCGGTGGCGGTCAACATGGCCTCGGGTAAGGCCGGCGACGGCAGCGCCCAGTTGGTGCCCTACGATTCGGCCATTGTCATCGCCATGGTTGCGCTGGCAGTGACAATCATCGTGGCCATCTGGGCCCGGGGCATTTTCCGCCTGATTCCCATCATGTTCGGAGTTGCCGCCGGTTATATTCTGTCTGCGCTGATGGGCGTGGTGGATACCACTCCCATCAGCGAAGCGCAGTGGCTGACAATCCCGAATTTCGTGGCTCCGGCGTTCAGCTGGTCTGCGATACTGTTTATGCTCCCGGTGGCGATCGCGCCGGCTATCGAGCACATCGGCGACGTGCTGGCCATTGGCAGCGTGACCGGCAAGAACTACATCAGCAAGCCCGGGCTGCATCGCACACTGCTGGGTGACGGCCTCGCCACCAGCTCTGCCGCCCTGTTCGGCGGGCCGCCCAACACCACCTATTCGGAGGTGACCGGCGCAGTCATGCTGACTCGCAACTTTAACCCAAGAATCATGATGTGGGCGGCGATCATTGCCGTCGTGCTGGCCTTCATCGGCAAGTTCGGCGCAGCCTTGCAGACCATCCCGGTGCCGGTCATGGGCGGCATCCTGTGTCTGTTGTTCGGGTCGATTGCGGTGGTCGGGCTGAACACCCTGATCCGCCACCAGGTTGACCTGTCAGAACGTCGCAATCTGGTCATCGCGGGCATCACACTGGTGTTCGGCATCGGCGGCATGGCCATTGGGCAGATTGAGGGCATCGCCCTGTGCGCCCTGGTAGCCATACTGCTGAATCTGGTATTGCCGGGCAACAAGGTGGCCTGGGGCGATACGTCACTCGAGGAATCGTTCTAAATCAACAGCATGGACGCTCGCCCGCGCGGTC
>JAWVWU010000139.1:0-6110 GCA_033723595.1 Marinobacter sp.
TGAGCCAGTCAGTGTGGGCACAGGCTGTGGTCCTGATCCTCGCCGGCGTACTCCAGACTCTGACCTTTGCTCCTTTCCACTGGTGGTGGTTGGGGCCTTTATCGATCCCGCTTATTCTCTTGGTCAGCCTTGAGCGACCGCCACGGCATATGTTCCGGACCGGCTGGCTGTTCGGCCTGGGGCTGTTCGGCTCAGGCGTGTCCTGGGTATACGTCAGCATCAGTGAATACGGCAACACACCGGCGATTATTGCGGTTCTGCTGACGGCGATATTCGTGGCCGGACTGGCGCTATTCCACGGTCTCGCATTTTGGTTCTGGGGGCGTCTGACGCCTGACAGCAGCCGCCGTCGCCTGCTCCTGTTGCCGGCAGTCTGGATCCTCGGTGACTGGCTTCGTAGCTGGCTGCTGACCGGTTTCCCCTGGCTTTACCTGGGGACTGCCCAGGTGGATGGCCCGCTGGCCGGTTACGCACCCATCACAGGTGTGTATGGTATCACCTTCCTGGTGGCGGCGACCGGTATCGGGATCTGGGTGGTGCCCGCGCTGATGCGCAAAGGGCGGCCCGTGGCGGGCGGGCTGGTGGCCTTGATTACGCTGGCGCCCTGGCTGAGCGGACCGCTGCTCAACCGGATACAGTGGACCGATCTGTCCGAGCAACCCACGCCGATTGCGGCCATGCAGGGCAATATTCCGCAACAGATCAAGTGGGACCCCGACTTTCTCAAGCACCAGATCGAGATCTATCTCGGCCTGACCCAGGACGACTGGCACAAGGCGATTATCCTGTGGCCGGAGACGGCCATACCGCTGCCCCAGGACCAGGCCGGCAAGATCATCGAGTACATTCGTGAGCAGCTCGGGCCGGACAGCACCCTGATTACCGGCATCCCCTGGTACGGTTACAGTGAGCGCCTCAAGGATTTCACGTACCACAACAGCATCATGGCGATTGGCAATGGCCAGGGGATGTACCACAAGCAGCGGCTGGTACCGTTCGGCGAATACGTTCCCCTGCAGCACTGGCTAAGAGGCCTGATCGGCTTTTTCGATCTGCCCATGTCCAGCTTCTCCCCCGGCCCTGAAAACCAGCCGCCTCTGACCGCCAACGGCTACAAAGTCATGCCGTTCATCTGCTATGAAGTCGCCTACCCGGATTTTGTCGCCCGCCGGGCAAGGAACATGGACCTGTTGATTACCATCAGCAACGATGGCTGGTTCGGCCACTCATTCGGGCCGCTCCAGCACCTGCAGATTGCCCGTATGCGGGCACTGGAAACCGGTCGCTATATGCTGAGGGACACCAATAATGGCCTGAGCGCGATTATTGACGAGAAGGGTCAGATCACCGGAACCATTCCGCAGTTTACTCGCCAGACCATGCGCGGCAATGTCCACATGGCGACCGGAGCCACTCCTTATATGCTCTCGGGATCCTGGCCGGTATTGACCCTGGCCGTGATCCTGATTGTCCTCATCCGGGAGCGGCGCCGGCCGTCGACAGCGAGCAATGCCGCCGACTAATCGACCGTCTCTCCCGGCTCGGCCTTTTCACCGGGCCAGCGACTGGTGATGCGTTCAAAATAATGGGACCCGCAGGCCTCGCAGGGCTGGATATGACTGGTCGCGGTTACACACCGCATATGGTCACAGTTGAGGCACCGGAACATGCCAGCGGTGGCAATCTCACCGCTGATATAGTGACTGACGTCCGGGTTACTGAGTTTCTGGCTCAGCTCCAGACTGTCGACCCGGGTCTTGTCCGCGATGGAGAACAGCAGATCAGCGAGCTGGTGCTCCAGCAGCGCCATATCGAGCTGTAGCCACTCACGGACCCCTTCTCCCGTCTCGTCAACAAACTGGACCAGGTGTTCAAGATCCCGGCGCAGGTAGGCGGACAGTAAATCCACCTCTTCACGAGTGAGCTCCTTCAGGCCCGCCTCGAATTCGACCGCGTCGTCAATTTCACGCCTCAGGGTCGCCACCGACTTTTCCTCGGCCTCGGCCAGCCGGGACTCAACCCGGGCAAGCATGCGGTCGTAGGCGCTTAGTGCACGGTCAGAGAGATGCTTGTCAGAAGGTGCGGTCATGATCACTATCTCCTATGCGTAACCAGGACGGGCAATGACATCACAGCCCGGCCTTTCCTGACTGTCATTCTGGCACACGGATGCCAGGGCGGCCCGAAAAACTGCCGTGTTTGTGCCCCACATCAAGTCGGCACTATGGCGTGGCGCCCGACGGGATACCCGTTACGGTTCGTTTATCCTGTGCCGGACAGGGCGCCTGCGCCTTCCCTTCCGGCAGTCCGACGCACCATACCGATTCAGCCAGACTACCTGTCAGGCCGCCTGTGCGTTAGAATGTGCGGCCGCTTGGTAATTCAATCAGACGACCGCATTTGACCACAGGGTAACTTCAGTAATGGCACGAATGGACGAGCACTACAGCCCACGCGATGTTGAGCAGACTGCTCGGCAGTTCTGGGAAGACCAGAAGACGTTCAGCGTAAAAGAGGAACCGGGCAAACCCAAGTACTACTGCCTGTCCATGTTCCCCTACCCCAGCGGCAAGCTCCACATGGGCCACGTGCGCAACTACACCATTGGTGACGTGATCTCCCGTTACCAGCGCATGCAGGGCATGAACGTCATGCAACCCATGGGATGGGATGCTTTCGGCCTGCCCGCTGAGAACGCGGCGATCAGTAACAGGACGGCGCCGGCAAAATGGACCTATGCCAACATTGACTACATGAAAAACCAGCTCAAACAGCTGGGTTTTGGCTACGACTGGGACCGCGAGCTGGCCACCTGCAAGCCCGATTATTACCGCTGGGAACAGTGGTTTTTCACCCGGCTTTACGAGAAAGGGCTGGTCTACAAGAAAATGGCCACAGTGAACTGGGACCCGGTCGATCAGACGGTCCTGGCCAATGAGCAGGTGGTTGATGGCCGCGGCTGGCGCTCTGGCGCGCTGGTTGAGCAGAAGAAAATTCCCCAGTGGTTCATTCGCATAACCGATTACGCCGACGAACTCCTGGCCGACCTGGATGAGCTGGAAGACTGGCCTGAACAGGTCAAGACCATGCAGCGAAACTGGATCGGCAAGTCCGTCGGCACCGAGCTGGACTTTCCCCTGCAGGATCGTGATGACCGGCTGACGGTTTACACCACCCGCCCCGACACCCTGATGGGTGTCAGCTACATGGCCGTTGCCGCCGAACATCCCCTGGCCAGGGCCGCCGCGGAGCAGAATCCGGAGGTCGCGCAATTCGTTGAGCAATGCCGTAACAGCAAGACCGCAGAAGCGGACATGGCGGTCATGGAAAAGAAAGGCATTGATACCGGTTACCAGGCTGTTCACCCGCTGACGGATGAGCTGATTCCGGTGTGGGTTGCCAACTTTGTGCTGACCGACTACGGCACCGGCGCGTTGATGGCGGTTCCGGCCCACGACGAGCGTGATCACGAGTTTGCCCTGAAATACCGGCTGCCAATCAAGCAGGTAATCGCGCCCGCCGACGGTCGTCAGATCGACGTCCAGGAAGCCGCATTCACCGAAAAAGGCGTGCTGGTCAGCTCTGGCCAATACACCGGATTGACCAGCGCCGAGGCGTTCGAAGCCATTGCCGATCACCTGGAGCAACGGGGCATCGGCAAACGCACCGTCAATTACCGGCTCCGTGACTGGGGGGTGTCCCGCCAGCGTTACTGGGGTGCGCCCATTCCGATGATGACACTGGACGACGGCACTGAACGTCCGGTGCCGGACGACCAGTTGCCCGTCACACTGCCGGAAGACGTTGAGATGGACGGTGTAAAATCGCCGATCAAGGCTGATCCCGAGTGGGCGAAGACCCGGTTTGAGGGCCAGCCTGCAACGCTTGAAACAGACACGTTCGATACCTTTATGGAATCGTCCTGGTATTACGCCCGCTTCTGCAGCCCCAACTACGACCAGGGCATGCTTGATCCGGACGCGGCCAACTACTGGCTGCCGGTGGACCAGTATATCGGCGGTATCGAACACGCCATTCTGCACCTGCTCTATGCCCGCTTTTTCCACAAGCTTTTGCGGGACGTGGGCCTGGTCAACAGTTCAGAACCATTCAAGCGCCTGCTGTGCCAGGGCATGGTGCTTGCCGACACCTTCTATCGGGAAGATGACAACGGTGGCAAGGTCTGGATCTCGCCGTCGGATGTGACCGTTGAGAAAAACGACAAGGGCCAGGTGACCGCCGCCTATGACAGCCGGGATCATCAGCCGGTGGTCAACGGCGGCACCACCAAGATGTCCAAGTCCAAAAACAACGGTATCGACCCCCAGGCCATCATTGACCAGCACGGCGCCGATACCGTCCGCCTGTTCATGATGTTTGCAGCGCCACCGGAGCAATCCCTGGAATGGTCCGACAGCGGCGTGGAGGGCGCTCATCGCTTCCTGAAGCGGCTCTGGCGCATGGTCAACGAGCACGTCGGTTCGGGCAGCGCGCCAGCGATCGACCGCGACAGCCTGACGGACGCACGTCGGGACCTGCGCCGCAAAACCCACGAAACCATTGCCAAGGTCAGCGACGACATCAGCCGGCGCCTGACGTTCAACACCGCGATTGCGGCCGTCATGGAACTGCTGAACGACGTTAACCGGCTGGCGATCAAAGACGAGCAGGACCGTGCGGTTGTGCAGGAAGCGCTGGAAGTCGCCGTTCTAATGCTGTCACCGATCACGCCGCATATCTGTCACAGTCTGTGGCAGGGCCTCGGCCATGACACCCCGGTCGTCGACGCGCCCTGGCCGGAGGCCGAAACAGACGCCATGAAGCGCAGCAGCATCCAGGTGGTTTTGCAGGTGAATGGCAAGGTCCGCTCCAAAGTTGACGTGCCGGCCGACATCGACAAGGGTGCCCTGGAAACACTGGCGCTGGAAGACGAGAACGTCAGTCGGTTTACCGACGGCAAGACCGTTCGCAAGGTGATTGTGGTGCCCGGAAAACTCGTCAACATCGTCGCCAACTGAGGTGCCCATGCTTACCGCCGTCACCCAGCGCGCAATGATGATGCTTCTGGCCGGCCTGCTTGCCAGCTGCGGATTCCAACTGCGCGGCGCCGCGCCGGTTTCGGCGGCGGTCCAGCCGCTGGCGGTGGTATGCGATGACCCGGTACCGCTCACCCTGTGCCAGGCGGTTGAAGATCAGCTCCGCCTTGGCGACGTGAAGATGGTGGAACGCGCCCGGGCCGACTATGTGCTGAAGCTGAGCAACTTTAACCAAAGCCGCCGAGCGACCGCCATTACCCGCAACGCCATCGCTGCCGAATACACGCTGCGACAGCAGGTGTCGCTTACAGTCATGACCGCCGATCAGGTACCCCTGGTCGCAGACCAGCCGATCAGCAGTAGCGAAACCTACCGCTATGACGAGACCAATATCCTCGCCAAGCAGCGGGAGCAGGACGCCCTGACCGAGACGCTCAACCAGAGGCTGGCCCAGCAGATCATTTTCCGGCTTACGCCGCTGACCGAGGCCCGCATCAGGGCGTTGAGGAACGAGGCTAGCCAGAAGGCCACAAAGCCGGATACAGGCAAACAGCCATGAAGGCCCAGCCCGGTCAGCTGCCGCAATTGCTGAAAAAGGGACTCGCCCCGGTTTACCTGGTGTCCGGGGATGAACCGTTGCTGGTCCAGGAAGCCTGCGACCAGATTCGCACAAGTGCCCGGGAGGCTGGCTTTCAGGACCGCATCACCTATCACGCAGATCGATATCTGAGCTGGCCCGAGGTGGCGGAAGAGTTCGGCGCCCTATCCCTGTTCGCGGAAAAGCGCCGGATCGAAATCCACCTGCCCAATGGCAAACTTGGCGATGGTCGCGAGGCGCTGGAACAGTTTCTGCAGTCGCCCCCCGAGGATATTGTACTGCTCCTGATCAGTCCGCGGCTGGATGCCGGCGAAATCCGACGGAAATGGTACAAGCAACTTCAGACCACCGGTGTTCACGTGACCATCTGGCCCATTGAGCCGGACAAATTTCCGGGTTGGCTTCAACAACGGGCGCAAAGCCAGGGACTGACACTGACTCGCGGCGCACTGACGGTCCTCACCGAACGCCTTGAA
>JAWVWU010000140.1:0-6105 GCA_033723595.1 Marinobacter sp.
ACCGTGAGCGCCGGCGGCGAGACCTGACCGGTCGGCGCGCACACCGATTCCTGGAGCACGACACCGAAACCGATGACCTCCCTGCCCTGGATCGACGAAGACTATCTCTGGTTCCCGCACCCATCGGAAGCTCTTGATGAGCCAGACGGACTGCTTGCGCTCGGGGGCGACCTGTCTCCGGAGCGACTGGTCCTGGCCTACCGCTCAGGCATATTCCCGTGGTTCAGTGACGATCAGCCAATCCTGTGGTGGTCGCCGGACCCTCGCTGTGTCCTGGTGCCCGATGAGATTCACGTGTCACGGAGCCTGCGCCGGAGCCTGAACCAGGGCCGGCTTACTGTGTCGGCCGACACGGACTTTGCCGGTGTCATTCAGCAGTGCGCCACCGCCCGGGCAGACGGAACCTGGATCACCCGCGACATGATCGCGGCCTATACGCGCTTGCATCACCAAGGCGTCGCCCATTCTTTTGAAGCCCGTAATCCGGATGGCGAGCTGGTTGGTGGCTTGTACGGTGTGGCCCTGGGGCGCTGCTTTTTCGGCGAGTCGATGTTCTCACTGGAGACCAATGCGTCAAAGGTGTTGATGGTTCACATCGCCGGACAGCTTGACCGCTGGGGTTATCGCCTGATGGACTGTCAGGTAGAAAGTGGGCACCTGCTTCGCATGGGCGCCCGCAGCATTCCCCGGCGTCAGTTTTTATCTATACTCAGGGACAATGTGGACCGAAAACCCGATCAGGATTCGTGGCAGATGGACTGGCAATGGTCCGGTTTTCCTGCCCGGTAACAGCGTGGATAAGTCAACGGGATAGTCCGCCCGGGTGCGGAACAGGAGCAAAAACGGCGATATGTCCCCGCGAGTATTCCCAAGAGGCGATTCCGATGAGCAGCCTTAAAACTCTCGTATTCTTCGCTACCCCGCCCCATGACTGCAGCTATCTGGAGGACCGGGCGGCGACGACCATGTTCGTAGACCCACGGGCCCGGGTGGATAAAACGTTATACAGTCAGTTGACCGCACTCGGTTTTCGCCGCAGCGGGTCCCATTATTACCGGCCCCACTGCGAACAATGCAACGCGTGTATACCGGTTCGCCTGAACGTCGACCAGTTTCAGCCCGACCGGGCCCAGCGGCGGGTCATACGCCGCAATTCAGACCTGGTGTTTGAGCTCAAGCCGGCGCAGTTCACGGAAGCCTACTATGAACTCTATGCCCGTTATATCGAGCAGCGACACGCCGACGGCGATATGTATCCACCGTCGCGGGAGCAATTCGCTTCATTTCTCGTTGAGGGCGCGACGGAAAGTTATTTCCTGGAAATGCGCAAGGACCGCAGACTCATCGGGCTGGCTGCAATGGACGCGTTGGATGATGGACTGTCCGCGATCTATACCGTTTTTGAGCCAGATGAGGATGACCGGAGCCTGGGAACCATGGCCGTACTCTGGCAGGTCGAAGAGGCGCGACGCCGCCTGCTCAACTACGTCTATCTGGGGTATTACATCCGGGAGTGCCGGAAAATGAACTACAAAACCCGTTTCCAACCGATCGAAGCATTGCTCGATGGGCGCTGGCAGGTCATGAAAACCCCCTGATCGGTTCCCTGTTGGGCACGGGATGCCCAGCCTGATGCGTGTTTTCCGGCACAGGTTTTGCCAAACCCGCTTAAATCAGGCAAAATTGCGCCATTTAAAATCACACTCAGGCAAAGCCGGGTCGCCCGATCAGGATCAGGGCGACGTGTCCACCCAACGCGACCTGAGATACGTCTCCATCCTATACGACGAATTAACACGAGGTTTTTACTGAATGGCAAAATCAGATGTCATAGAAATGGAAGGGGTGATCCTTGATACCCTGCCCAACACCATGTTCCGGGTCGAGCTAAGCAACGGCCATGTGGTGACCGCCCATATTTCGGGAAAAATGCGCAAAAACTACATCCGTATCCTGA
Organism: Marinobacter sp.; assembly: GCA_033723595.1. Lineage (GTDB taxonomy): Bacteria > Pseudomonadota > Gammaproteobacteria > Pseudomonadales > Oleiphilaceae > Marinobacter. The sequence goes on from JAWVWU010000140.1 coordinate 1,958, forward strand.
CCGGGGATAAAGTTAAAGTGGAGCTGACGCCGTACGACCTGTCAAAGGGCCGTATTGTCTACCGTGCCCGCTAAGCGCTGACGTGTGACATCATAAAAAAGCCCCGGGATCCGGGGCTTTTTTGCGTCTGGGACAGGCTGGCACTGAACGCTCTCATCCAGGACGAGAACCATTCAGCGCCGGCGGCCTGTTCAAACGGCTTCGGCGGGCTCGTTTTCGAAGTCAAACACCAGCTCGTCGTCTTTCAGGTGGACATTCACCTCACCGCCCTTCTCGGACAGACTGCCAAACAGGATCTGCTCGGCCAGAGGGCGTTTGATCTTGTCCTGAATCAGACGCGCCATCGGCCTTGCACCCATGGTGGCATCGTAGCCCTTGTCCGCAAGCCAACGCTTCGCCGGTTCATCAACGTGCAGCACCACATGTTTCTCATCCAGCTGCGCCTGCAGTTCGGTGAGGAACTTGTCCACCACGTGCGTGATGGTTTCCTTCTGCAGATCTGCAAACTGAATGATGCCATCCAGACGGTTGCGGAATTCCGGCGTGAAGGTCTTGGTGATGACCTCCATGCCATCCGTGCTGTGATCCTGCTCGCTGAAACCGATTGACCGGCGTGCCATGTTCTCGGCACCGGCGTTGGTGGTCATGACCAGTATCACGTGACGGAAATCCGCCTTGCGGCCGTTGTTGTCGGTCAGGGTGCCGTGGTCCATTACCTGTAGCAGCAGGTTGAAGACTTCCGGGTGTGCCTTTTCGATCTCATCAAGCAACAACACACAGTGCGGGCTCTTGTTGACCGCCTCGGTCAACAGACCGCCCTGGTCGAAGCCAACGTAGCCCGGCGGGGCACCAATCAGCCGCGAGACCGTATGCCGTTCCATGTACTCCGACATGTCGAACCGCACCAGCTCGATGCCGAGCACTTTCGCCAGCTGCCGGGTGACCTCTGTCTTACCCACCCCGGTGGGCCCGGCAAACAGGAAGGCACCTTCCGGTTTCTCCGGTGCTTTAAGGCCGGCCCGGGCCAGCTTGATCGCGGTCGACAGCGACTCGATCGCACGATCCTGCCCGAACACCACCATCTTGAGGTCCCGCTCCAGGTTGCGCAGCAGGTCCTTGTCGCTGGTAGAGACATTTTTTGGCGGAATGCGCGCAATTGTCGCGACGACGTCCTCGATCGCTGACACGCCGATCACCTTCTTGCGCTTGGCAGCCGGCATCAGCCGCTGGCGAGCACCGGCCTCGTCGATCACGTCAATGGCCTTATCCGGAAGGTGACGATCCGTGATGTACCGATCAGCCAGTTCGGCGGCAACACGCAGTGCCTTGTCGGTATATTTGAGGTCGTGGTGCTTCTCGAAATGCGGCTTGAGCCCTTTCAGGATCTCGTACGTGTCTTCGACGCTCGGTTCGTTCACATCAATTTTCTGGAAGCGGCGGGCCAGCGCGCTGTCTTTCTCGAAAATTCCGCGGAATTCCTGGAACGTCGTTGACCCGATACAGCGAATCTCCCCCGACCCCAGCATGGGCTTGAGCAGATTGGACGCGTCCATGACACCGCCGGACGCCGAACCGGCCCCGATGATGGTGTGGATTTCGTCAATAAACAGAATCGCGTGTTTTTCTTTCTTAAGGTCGGCCAGCAGGCCTTTAAGACGTTTCTCGAAGTCGCCCCGGTACTTGGTTCCGGCCAGCAACGCGCCCAGATCCAGGGAATACACCACCGCATCGGAGATGATTTCAGGAACCTGCTGATCAACAATCCTGCGCGCCAGGCCTTCGGCAATGGCGGTTTTTCCCACGCCGGCTTCGCCCACGAGCAACGGGTTGTTCTTGCGCCGACGAACCAGAATCTGTACGACGCGCTCGACCTCATGCTCACGGCCGATCAACGGATCGATGCGACCCTGCCGGGCCTGTTCGTTCAGGTTGGTGGCATAGCTTTCCAGAGGCTTGCCGGAGCCGCCGTCCTCGGCCGCCTCGTCATGGGACGCCTGATCCGGGCTCTCGGCGTCTTCTGCACCCTGCACCCGGGAAATCCCGTGGGACACAAAATTGACCACATCAATGCGCGCAATGTTCTGCTTCTTGAGAACATAGACCGCCTGGCTTTCCTGCTCGCTGAAGATGGCCACCAGCACGTTGGCACCGGTGACTTCTTTCTTGCCAGAGGATTGAACGTGGAATACCGCACGTTGCAGTACCCGCTGGAAGCCCAGAGTCGGCTGAGTTTCACGTTCACTATCGCTGCTTGGGATCAGCGGAGTGGTGGAGTCGACAAATTCCACCAGCTCTTCCTGCAGACGCTGCAGGTCGGCGCCGCAGGCCTTGAGAACGCCCAGGGCGGAATCATTGTCCAGCAATGCCAGCAGCAGATGCTCGACGGTCATAAATTCGTGACGCTTGTCGCGCGCATGTTTAAAGGCGGTATTCAGCGTAATTTCAAGATCTTTGCTCAGCATGTGCCACCCCAAGATTAGTCAGTCCGCACGTTCAATCTCGCATAGCAGCGGGTGTTCGCACTCCGAAGAATACTGATTCACCTGCGCTGCTTTCGTCTCCGCGATGTCCCGGGTATACACCCCACATACGGCCTTTCCCTGCGTATGGACGAGCAGCATCACCTGCGTCGCCTTCTCTTCGTTCATTCCGAAGAACGTCATCAATACTTCAACGACGAAATCCATTGGCGTGTAGTCGTCATTGAGCAGCAGGACACTGAAGCGTGCGGGCCGCTTGAGTGCCGGTTTTTCAGCGGCAACCGTGAAATCATCCTGATGCCCCGGTTTGTCACTGTCCCCTTGATTCAATACTAGTAGAGAATTTTCGATAGTCCGCATGATTCTTACCGAATGTCCGTGCCTTTGACTCGGAAAGTGCCAATTAATTCCCGGTTCAGCAACCTCAACCCCTATCAGTCATGAGAAGCAGTGCCCGGGAATCAATCGCCGTTTTCCTAAGATGGTTGTGCGCGCCATGCTTTTCAAGGCGTACCGTGTAATCACTCGGTATCATACCGTTTCAATGCACCCTGCAACCAGAGATTCCGCGGCTCTTGACTCAAGTCGAATATTGGTCAACAGTAACCTCAGGAATGTAAAATTCTGTAAAGTAGTAGGTCGTGAGAACAATCAGACAGGAACCGATTATCAGGGGGCAACGGCCGAATTCGTCAGCCATTGCCGGATGACCGGTGAAACGTCACAGGGAAGCACTGCACAGTCCCTACAAAAAAACGACAACATGGGTAATGACGGAACAAGGGAGTTCAAAATGCCTAGCGGAAAAGTGAAGTGGTTCAACAATGCCAAAGGTTATGGCTTCATCATAGAGGAAGGCTGCAGCGATGATCTGTTCGCGCATTTTTCCTCTGTCCAGATGGACGGTTACAAGACCCTGAAGGCCGGGCAGGCAGTCACGTTTGACAAAAAGCCGAGCGATAAGGGCGTTCACGCCGTTAACATTGTGCCGGTAGATCAGCCCAAAAAGCAGGACGCCAGTGAGCCGTCGACCCGGACCAGTGAGTCCGATCATGCCGATGGCACCAATGACGCAGACTCACATCGACGCGTCGTCAACGCCTGACACCGGACAGCCGCACCCGGGTTAGTGCCCGGGTACCGCACAAGGCAGCGCAATTCGCGGTGTGTTACGTGGCACGCCAGGGTTATTTGCGCCTCGACTACCGTTATTTGCGCCACGACTAACAGAGTCTCCGGGTTCTGGCCGCTTGCCTCTCCAACAGCCGTCTTCTCCCGCCTGACTGATCGCCCTGACAGTCATGACGACACCCGAACCCGGCCCGTCGGCACGCGATCTGTTCTGCTGACCGTCTCTCATTTGCTATGCTGTTTGACCGATTTCAGCCCGGGCCCCGGCAAGACAGCTCAGCAGTCACCCGCGGGCGTTCACGCTCTTCGTCAGCACCAACCAGTCAGTATCAACCAGTACCAAAGCGGACTCACACAATGGCTAACCTCGTACTGCTCAACAAGCCGTTCAATGTACTGTGCCAGTTTACAGACGATCAGGGCCGCGCGACCCTGGCGGACTGGATCTCGCACACCGGCATTTACCCGGCCGGCCGCCTGGATTACGATTCCGAGGGCCTGGTGCTGCTGACCGACGATGGCCAGCTCCAGCACAGG
>JAWVWU010000141.1:0-6103 GCA_033723595.1 Marinobacter sp.
ATCAGCACAAACGACGAACCGGAGAGGAACGAAAACAGCCCGGCAAACACCAGTGCATTGGTCAGGGTGTAGCCCAGGAAACTGATATCGCTGGCGATATGACGATAGTTGCCGAGCAGGTGGCTGATCTGCAAAGACTGACGGTTGCTGGCGGCCAGTGGCTCCGGAATACCGAAGGCAACCACCACGGCCATGATCAGCGCATACCCGCCGAGCGCGATGAAAATGGACGGCCAGCCCAGGCCGGTCAGCAGTAGTCCGCCGAGGGTGGGCGCCACGGCCGGCGCCAGTGCCATGATGCTGGCCAGGATCGCCATGATGCGGGCGGCGTCCCGGGGGTGATAGATGTCGCGGATAGCGGCCCGGCCCAGCACCGGACCGGCGGATCCGCCCAGTGCCTGCAGAAACCGGCAAAGGATCAGGGTGTCGATATCCGGCGCCAGCGCGCAGCCCGCACTGGCCAGGGCAAACAGAACAAAACCGCCGATCATGATCGGTTTGCGGCCGAAGCGGTCGGCCAGCGGGCCGCACATCAACTGCGCCAGGGCAAAACCGGCCATGTAGATGCTCAGGGTGAGCTGAACCTGGTCGGTGCCGGCGGCCAGGCTGCTACCCATGGTGGGGAGCGCCGGCAGGTACATGTCGGTGGCCAGAGGCCCGAGCGCAACGGCGGCCGCCAACAGAACGGTTGTCCAGATGCTGGTCAGTGCGAGCATGGTGGTCCTGATAAAATCACGAATGATGGATTCGGTAGCTTACGCCTTCACGCCCGGACCGTAACGACCGGCTCGATCATAGTATTGATGAATAAAAGTGATCAGTGGTTATCGAGGCTTTCGCCCCCGGTTTTCGCATCCAGAGTCTTTGCGGTGGTGAGCAGGGCGTGGCGCAACCAGAGGTGCGCCGGGTCGTCCTGATGGCGACGGTGCCAGAGCATCAACAGCGAGAACGGCTTGTACTCGAATGGCAGGGGCGCCCACGCGAACCCGTTGAGCAGGTTGTCGCGCATGCGCAACGGCGCGGTTGCCAGAAGATCGGAGCCAGCGAGAAAGCCCGGCATGCCGGAAAAATTGGAGACCGTGACGACGACAGCCCGGTCCAGACCCTGGGCCGACAGCGAGCCCTCCAACGCCGTGCGCTCGCCCGAACTGAACAGGATGCCGATATGGCGACTGCGCAGGTAGTCTGCCAGCGTTGCCGGGGCGGAGCGCTGACTCGGATCGTAGAACACGGCCATCCGGTCATCCAGCAGGCGACGCTGGACGATATCATCGACCGCGGGCGGATGCGGGGAAATAATCAGGTCGCACACGTCCTTGCGCAGCAGGTCTGCGCTGGGAATGCCCGCTGGTATCACGTGCAGGCGGATGCCCGGTGCGGTCTCGCGAATCCGTTTCAGCAGGGGCGGCAGCAGCAGGTCCCTTTGATAGTCGTTGGCGGCCACAGTAAAGGTGAATTCGGCCCGGGCCGGAGAGAAGGGCGGGCCCAGTGCCAGGGTGCGCATGTCGTCCAGAATCTGACGCACATGGGGGCCACTCTGGATGGCATGGCGAGTGGGCGTGATGCCGCGCCCGGATTTGACGAACAGCGGGTCGCCGAAGGCCTGTCGCAGCCGGTCCAGCGTGTGGCTGACCGCGGACTGACTCATTTCCAGGCGAGCCGCAGCCCTGGACACGCTGTTCTCGTCCAGCACAGTGATAAACACCGTCAGGGCACGTCGGTCCAGGTTGTATGCATCAATTGGATTCATGATTGTCAGTCTACCGGCTGGCGGTGATGGTCGCCATGGGCAGCGTAACCCCTCTGAGCTTGATGGCCCCGGCGAGACATCGACGGGTTGGTGTGTTGGACCTGATGCCGATGTCTGGCGCAAGGTCGGATTGCCATGCGTCTGCCGATACCAGCAGACTGATGGCGTTCATTTACCTCAGGCGGCGATGTTCCAGACCCTGTCCACGGCACGGCCAGCATCGTCACCCGATCCGGTCCGGGAGCAGACAACCATGAAATTGCATCTCGCATTCGACGTTTACGGCACCCTGGTCGATCCCCAAGGGATGGCCGACAAACTTCGTCCCGACGTGGGCGATGCCGCGGCCGGCGTCAGTCAGCTGTGGCGCCAGAAACAACTGGAGTTTTCCTTCCGGCGGGGGCTGATGCGCGTCTATGAAGACTTTGGGGTGGTCACCCGGCAGGCCCTGCAGACGGCCATGTCGCTCAAGGGTTTTGCCCTGTCGAAGGCGCGGGAAGATGCCCTGATGCAGGATTACCTGGCGCTGCCAGCCTTTCCCGATGCCGCGCCGGCCTTGCTGGCCTTGCAGGACCGGTATCCGCTGTTTGCCTTCTCCAATGGCAGCCATGAGGCCCTGAAGCAGGTGCTGGGCCATAACCGCCTGTTGCCGCTGCTGAACGGACTGGTGTCGGTGGACGACCTTAAAAGCTTCAAGCCGGACCCGGCGGTGTATACCCACGCCCGGCGCGCGACCGGGGCCTTTGAGCAGCCCCTGTGCCTGGTCTCGAGCAATGGCTGGGATGTCATCGGAGCGCGCGCGGCAGGTCTGCTGGCGATCTGGGTCCAACGTGATCCGGCGGTCTCGTTCGAGGACTGGGGACTGGCGCCATCAGCGGTCATTTCCGACCTGGGGCAACTGGAGACGACGGTCGACGAGTTGGCCCTGAGATGTCGCGGCTGACCCGAACGGTGCCTGCGGGTTATCGACCGACGTCAGTCTGACCGCAACGCCAGCCAGCGTGCGATGGCCAGCCAGCTGTGACGGGGAGCCCGGCTGCCGGCCAGAATCCCCATGTGCCCGCCGGGCACGGTGTGGAAGCTTTTATCCGCTGACCGGACATGATTCATGACGGTGCGGGCCGCATCGGGTGTCACCATGGTGTCTTCCTCGCCGGCAAAGGCAAGCAGGTTGGCGCTGACGTTCTCCAGGCAGGCGATGTCGTCACCGATCTGGATGCGCCCCTGCGACAACTGGTTGTCGATCCACACCCGCACCACGGTGTCCTGGATGATGCCGCCGGGGTAGGCCACCATCCGGTCCAGGAATGCCGACGTGGAGGCATGTTGACGGACAAACTCACGGTCGCCCAGGCGCACCACAAGCTCCCAGTAGCCCATCACGCTGCCGATGGGGTTGGTCAGTTTGAAGCCCAGCGTATTCATCCACCCCGGAGTATGCAGCCAGTGAGGGCGAACGTCATGAAGGCGGAACCCGGAGTAACGACGCACCTGTTCCGCCGCGCCCCGGAAGCCCCGGGACAGGTAGCCGAGCAGGCCCGAGGCGTGGCTGTCGATGGGCGAACCCAGAACGACCAGGTTGCGAATGTGCGGATCGCGGCTGAGGGCGCTGTAAAACAGGGTAAACATGCCGCCCATGCTCCAGCCGTGGAGTGACAGATCCTGCTGGCCGCTGTGTTGTCGGACATGGTTCAGATAGGTCGGCAGCAGCTCCGCCACGTAGGTGTGCAGGTTGTAGTGGCTGTGCGCCCGCGTCGGCCGGCCCCAGTCAATCAGGTAGACCTCAAAGCCCTGGCCCCGAAGAAAACGCACCAGGCTACGCTGCGGGAACAGGTCATAAATAAACATGTTGATCGCCAGCGGCGGCACGATCACCACCGGAACCCGATGGGTCTCGCGGGCAACGGGCAGCGTCATGCCGTCCAGTTCGATGCTGTCTTCGGCCAGCGGCGGGTAATACCGAAGACTGACCAGGCCGTCGTGATGCAGTGTCCGGAAAGGCGTCTGCCCGGCCTGGACCAGCGAGCCGCTGCGGAACAGCCGGTCAAAGGCGTTGCCGGTGTAGTGTGCGGTCTTGCGGGTGACGCGGGCGCCCTGGCGGGCGATTCGGGGAATCAGTGGGTTCATGGCGCTCTCGGGTAATGAAACAGGTTGTCCGGCAGTATACCGTCTGCCTGACCTGGTGCTTTGGCAAACCGGTCGTCGGTACCCGGCACACCGGTCATGTTCCGTAGCGGAGCGCAGGGTTTTACAACCGGCGTGCACCGTGACTGCCCATTCCGGGACGGCATTGTTATGATGCGGGTCAGACGTGACCCATAAAAAACGGATGACAACATGCTTAGTTTTCTGCCTGCTCCCCTGCGTGGGGTTATTGCCGCTGTCCTGCTGGCGATCAATACCGTTTTCTGGTGCCTGTTGCTGTACATCCCGGCACTGTTGAAGCTGATCATCCCGATCAGCGGATTTCGTATTGTCTGTACCCGGGTCATTATCTGGATCTCGGAATCCTGGGTCGCCTGCAATACCGGCTGGATGAAACTGACCCAGGCCACCCGTTGGGACGTCGAAGGCGCGGATCAGCTGCGGCGGCAAGGCTGGTATCTGGTGCTCAGCAATCATCAGAGCTGGGTGGACATCCTCGCGATGCAGCGGGTGTTCAATCGCAAGGCGCCGTTTCTCAAGTTTTTCCTCAAGAAGGAGCTGATCTGGGTGCCGGTGATTGGTCTGGCCTGGTGGGGTCTGGATTTTCCGTTCATGAAACGGCACTCGCGGGAATACCTGATCCGTCATCCGGAAAAGCGGGGCGAGGACCTGATCACCACTCGCAAGGCGTGTGAAAAATTTCGCCACACCCCGGTCAGTGTCATGAACTTTGTCGAGGGTACCCGGTTTACCCCGGCCAAGCACGCCAAGCAGAAATCTTCCTATACTAACCTGCTGACGCCCAAGGCTGGCGGCGCCGCGTTCGTCCTGGATGCCATGGGCGACGCCATCGAAACCCTGGTGGACGTGACCATCGCCTATCCAGGCGGTGCTCCGAGTTTCTGGGATTTCCTGTGCGGGCGGGTCTCTGAGGTGCGGATGCGAATCAGCACCCGGCCGATTCCCGAGCACCTCAAGGGGCGCGATTACAGCAGTGACGCCGAACACCGTCGCAATATGAAAGCCTGGATGGCGTCATTGTGGGCGGATAAAGACCAGTTATTGACCGAGTTGAACCAACGCTGACGCCGGCAGGTCAGTCGGTTTTTTCATCGTCGTCCGGCGCCACGTCATCCGGGTGCGCCTGTTTGTAGCGCTCCCACTCCTCCCAGTCATGGGGGGTGCCGGCATGGGGCCGCTTCAGGTGCCGGGCGTGGTCCAGGGCATTACCTCGCAGGCTGTGGTCCTTTTCGTCCTCGTCCTTGTCAAAACCGTACTTTTTCATGAACTCGTCGGGTCGCATGGGTCACCCTCCGTTATGGATCGTTCGGACAAACGGCCCGGAAGAGCCGTCTTCATCCCTTATACGGTGCTTTGTCGGGCCGGGATTTTCAATGACCCTCGGTGTCCTCGACGAGGCTGAACAGAATCTGTTTGCGTTCATCGTCAACCCCGGCGGGCCGGACCGTCACCGGTTGCTCGACCTGGAAATGCCGCTGTTTGCCGATCAGTCGCAGCGTGATGGGGTCAAAGCTGTATTTGCCCTCCAGCGATTTGCAGCTGATGAAGCCCTCCAGCCCGTTGGCATCGAGTCTGACAAAAAAGCCGGCAGGCACGGTTCTGCTGATGGTGCCGGCCATGGGCTGATCGGGTAATTGCCGGGCAAAGTCACAGCGCAGCCAGTTTTCCAGCGCATTGGCCGCCTGGCGGGCGCGAATCTGGGTGGCCCGCAGCTGTTCGAGCTGGGCGTCGCTGAGCTCGCGCGCCGGCTGCTGCCAGAGCCGGTCCCGCAGCAGTCGATGCACGTACAGATCACTGAACTTTCGCAGCGGTGAGGTGAAGGTTGTATAAACGTCCAGACCCATGCCCTGGTGAGGGGCCGGTTCAAAGGCCAGTTCGGCCCGCGCCATCTGACGGGAAATCACGGCTTTCACCGGGAGTTCCGCATCGGCGGGATCGGTGTGCTGCATCAGTCGGCGGAATCCCTCGGGGGTCGCGGGATCGACATCGGCCAGCTCCGGCGCATGGGCCTTGAGCAGGGCACGAATGTTGTCGGTGCGATCCGCGCGCAGGCCCGGGTGCTGGATAAACAAGCCCCGACCCTGCTGGCGAAGAAAATCCGCCGCGCAGCGGTTGGCGGCAATCATGCAGTCTTCCACCAGCCGGTGGGCCTCATTCTGTATCGCTGGATCGATCTGCCGAATGCGG
>JAWVWU010000142.1:0-6060 GCA_033723595.1 Marinobacter sp.
GAAGACCTGGAGCATGCCCGACGCCGGGGTGCCACCATCTACGGTGAAGTGGTCGGATTTGGCATGAGCGACGATGCCCATCACATCACCTCACCGCCGGAAGCGGGAGAGGGCGCCCAGCGAGCCATGAAGAATGCTCTGCGCGATGCCGGTATCGAGGCGTCGGCGATCGACTACATCAATGCGCATGGTACGTCCACCCAAGTCGGTGATCTGGCGGAGGTCGCGGCGGTCAAGCAGGTGTTTGGCGATCACGCCTACAAGCTTGCGGTCAGCAGTACCAAGTCGATGACCGGCCACCTGCTCGGGGCCGCCGGCGCAGTGGAAGCCATCTTCTCGGTCCTGGCACTGAGAGACGGTTTGCTGCCCCCCACCATCAATCTTGATGAGCCCGACGAGGGCTGCGATCTGGATTTTGTTGCCCATACCAGTCGTCAGGCAGACCTGCGCCTGGCCCTGTCGAACTCGTTTGGCTTTGGTGGCACCAACGGAACCCTGATTTTCCGTCGCTTTGAAGACTGACACGCGATGGTGATGCTGGTGTGGGGCGATTGTGACCAGATCCCGGCTGATGACCGTGGACTGGCTTACGGCGATGGCCTCTTTGAAACGATCCGGGTAAGCCATCACACCCCGACGCTCCGTCAGCGGCATGTGGACCGTCTGCTGGCGGGCACGGCGTGTCTCAGAATTCCCCTGAGCGCCTCTGATCTGGAGTCTGCGGTTGATGCGTCACTGGCGCACTTTCGGCGCGACAGTGACTGGGTGCTCAAGCTGATTCTGACCCGCGGCAGTGGCGGTCGCGGCTATACCCCGAGCGCCCGGCCCAGACCCCGCCTGATCGCGAGCGCCCACGACATGCCCCCGACGCCCGACACGTCCGGCGTCGTGGCCTGTCTGTCGGCCTGGAATGCTCATGTGCCGGGCCCGCTTGCCGGTTTGAAAAGTCTCAATCGATTGCCACAGGTGATGGCCAGCGCAGAGATGCCCGCCGGTTGCTACGAGGCCATCATGTGCGACGACTCGGGTCGGATGCTCGAAGGCACGCGGACTAACCTGTTTCTCCGCCTTGGTGACCAGTGGCTCACGCCGCCCGGGAGTCATCTGGCGGTGGCGGGTGTGATGCGCGCCGAAGTCATGGCGAGACTGGCGCAACAGGGTGAGCCGGTGCTCGAGCGGCCGCTGCCGCCGGCCTTGCTGGAGCATCCGGATTGTCGGGCTCTGGTGCTGGTCAACAGTGTGGTCGGGGCCGTTCCAGTGCGCCAGATCGGCGACCTGCGGTTGCCTGTTGATGCCGGCCTTGCGACAATCACCGACCACGCCTTTTTGATGGAAAAGTTCGTTTGATCAAGTCTCTTCTGGTTGCCCTGTTCTGCGTCTTCATACTGGCTGTTTCCGGAACCGGTCTGTGGGCCTGGCAAGGCTTGCAGCAGCTGGATCAGGCCCCGACGCTGGACAATGCCGTGCTCTTCGACGTTGAGCCGGGCATGCCTTTCGTCCATGTTGCGAGGCTGATGGAGGCTCGGGGCCTGGTGAAAGACAGTTTCTGGCTGCGTCTCAAGGGCCGATTGAATCCGCAAACCACACAAATCAAGGCCGGCCAGTATGAATTCAAGCCCGGCATGACGACCAACGAGATGGTTGCGAAGATGATTGCCGGGGACACCAAGACCTGGAGTATCCGGTTCATCGAGGGCTGGCGTTTCCAGGAACTCCGGGACGAACTGGCTCGTCAACCTCAGCTCAAACAGACGATTACCGGGCAGACCGATGCCCAGATCATGACCCGTCTGGACGCCGAAGGAGTGTATCCGGAAGGCTGGTTTTTCCCCGATACCTACCTGTTCCAGGCCGGCGACAGCGACCTTGATATCTTGCGTCGTGCCTACCAGAAGATGCAGTCCGTCCTGGCCCGGGAATGGGACAATCGCGCCAAAGATCTACCGTACGACTCGCCTTACGATGCACTGATCATGGCGTCTATCGTTGAGCGCGAGACCGGAGCGGCCCATGAGCGGGAGCAGGTTGCCGGCGTCTTTGTGCGGCGGCTGAAACGTGGCATGCGGCTGCAGACCGATCCCACCGTGATCTACGGCATGGGCGATGCCTACGATGGTGGTTTGTCTCGCAAGGATCTCAAAACGCCAACCCCCTACAACACCTACCGCATATCCGGCTTACCGCCGACGCCGATTGCCATGCCTGGGGATGGCGCTATCCACGCCGCCCTGCATCCGGCCGCCGGTAACGCGCTGTATTTTGTGGCGCGAGGCGATGGCACCCACAAGTTCTCCAGCACTCTGGCGGAACACCAGAAGGCGGTTCGCGCCTTCCAGCTGAGGCGTCGCGACGACTATCGCTCGTCGCCACCACCGGCTGAAGAGGCTGACAAACCATGAGCGAACGCGGTCTGTTTATCACCTTTGAGGGCGCCGAAGGGGTCGGCAAGTCAACCCAGATCAGGCTGGCTGCGGATTATCTGCGCGCGCGCGGGCTCGCTGTGGTGGTAACCCGAGAGCCGGGAGGGACGCCCCTGGCCGAGGCCATTCGTGAGGTCTTGCTGTCACCGCGCACAGAGCCGGTTCACGAGACGACCGAGCTGTTGCTGATGTTCGCCGCGCGCGCGCAACACCTGCATTCACTGATCGAGCCGAGCCTGGCGGCGGGCCACTGGGTGCTCTGCGACCGGTTTACCGACGCCACCTTCGCCTACCAGGGAGGTGGCCGTGGTGTCAGCATGGATCGCATTGGCCAACTGGAGACGCTGGTTCAGGGCGACCTACGACCGGACCACGTCATGTTGCTGGATGCGCCGGTTGACGTTGGCTTGGCCAGGGCTCGCCACCGCGGCGAACTGGACCGCTTCGAACAGGAGGCCGCTGCCTTTTTCGAGCGCGTGCGCCAGACCTACCTGCAGCGGGCGGCTGCAGAGCCGGCCCGCTACCATGTCATTGACGCGGCACAGGCGCTGGACAGCGTCAGCGCGGACGTTGCTGACCGACTGCAGTCATTGATGGCTCAGGCAGGTTGATGAGCTGGGGCAAGCCCTGTCCGTGCATCTCCGGGTCCCATCTGCTTTAATGGTGGGACTCAGTCTGACCGGATGTCTTCGCCCTCGTCGCATGTTGAACGCACGTCTGATCAAGTTGCCCATCGCCGCTCACCAGCACCATCATGAGCATCATCAGCTGGTGGTGGGTGTCCGTGGTGAGGCCGAAATGAGTGTGGACGGCCTGGGCTCCCGACTGGACACCTGGAAGGCCTGCCTGGTTCCGACGGACGCCCAGCATGATTACTGCGGTGACTCCAGCAACTACGTGCTGGTGATTGACCTCGATCCCTACCTGCCCATGCTCAACAACCCGGTGCACGACGACTACGAGTTGATGGCGCCCCTGTTCGAGCGGCCCCGGATCATGGATATGGATAACCGGCTCCAGAATCTCGTGCAGATCTGTGCGTCGGAATTTACACGGTCCCCCGGGAATGCGGCCATGCACCAGCATTTTGCTGCCGGCATTCTTCATTGCATGTCCGAGCGGGTGGTTGAGCCGGTCAGGCATCACCTGGGGCGCGTTGGCCTCAACCCGGAGACCATTCGCCGCTACGTCATGGAAAACCTGCACCGCAAGATCACGGTCAACGATCTGGCCAGCGTTGCCTGCCTGAGCGTCAGTCGGTTTCACGAACTTTTCCGTGACTTGACCGGTATCACGCCGCACCAGTATCTGCTGCAGACCCGTCTTGAACAGGCCGTTCAACTATTGACCGGCACCTCGCTGACCGTGTCGGATATCGGCTTCCGGACCGGATTCTCGAGCCAGAGTGCATTGACCAATGCGTTGCGCAAACACCGGGGTATTACGCCATCGGCGCTTCGCAATGCCGAGCAGAGCACGCCAGCGATATAGCCCTGCCGGTCCGGCATGGTCTGGCTGGTACCGGTCACTGCCTGGCATACACGCCGAACAATCCCACTAATTTGCAAAAGAAACGTAGGTTTTCGTAAGCCTGTCGGCGCCGGCCCCATTAGATTGGGATAAAAGGGAGCCAGGTCGCCATCAATGGATGAAGGATTGGCCATTCAATCTCCGGTAACAGACCGCCACCGTGGCAACGGCGTCGTTCAAAGGCGATGCGTGGCCTCCGATCATTTCCCCTCCTGGACGATCAAGGGCCTCGTTGCCTGAATTCGTCAGGCCACCACCAGCGATGACCGTGCGCCCGACTTTTGTCGTCTTTCCGACACAGATGAGGATGATTCATGTTCAGCGCACGCAAGGTACTGGAGCCGGTCTTTCAGGAACAGTCCCGCTCGGTCCTCTGGAACGCCATCGTCAACAACTATGCCCCGGATGAAACGGCCTATCTCAGGGAGCTGGTACCTCTGGCGCAGAGCGACGAGGCTGAATACCGGGCCGTCACCGAGACGGCGACCCGACTGATTCAGAAAGTCCGGGTGCAGGGCGACTCGATCCAGATGATTGATTCCCTGTTACAGGAATACAGCCTCGAGACCCAGGAGGGCATTCTGCTGATGTGTCTGGCCGAGGCGTTGATGCGGATTCCGGACAAGCACACGGCGGATGCGTTGATTCATGACAAGATGTCGGTCGCGGACTGGCAGAAACACGTCGGTCGCAGCGAATCAACGCTGGTCAACGCCTCCACCTGGGGACTCATGCTGACCGGTCGCGTGGTCAAAATGGACAAGCGTCTCGACGGGTCACCCTCCAACATCTGGAAGCGTCTGGTCAAACGAAGTGGCGAGCCGGTCATCCGCAGTGCCATGTACCAGGCGATGGCCATCATGGGACGGCAATTCGTTCTCGGGCGAGACATCCGGGAGGCTCTGAAAAACGCTCGCGAGTACCGTGACAGGGGCTATACCTACTCGTTTGATATGCTCGGGGAGGCCGCCATGACGCGAGAAGACGCGGCCCGCTACCTGGAGGACTACCGGGACGCGATCGAAGCCGCCGGCTCGGATCCATGCCCGCATGGTCACGCAGCCGCGCCGTCGGTGTCGATCAAGCTGTCGGCCCTGCACCCGCGTTACGAGGTGCCTCAGCAAGACCGGGTGATGAACGAGTTGGCTGATACGCTCGTCGAATTGCTGGGCGTTGCCCGCCGTAACGGGGTCTCCATTACCATCGACGCCGAGGAAATGGATCGGCTCGAGCTGTCTTTGCGCCTGTTCGAGAAAGTGTTCAGCTCGGATGTCGTCCGGGGCTGGGGCGGATTGGGCATGGCTGTTCAGGCTTATTCCAAGCGCGCCCTCCCGGTACTGTGCTGGCTGAACAAACTGGCCCGGGAGCAGGGTGATGAAATCCCCGTCCGGCTGGTGAAAGGGGCCTACTGGGACAACGAGATCAAGCTCTGTCAGCAGCGGGGCCTCGATGCCTACCCGGTGTTCACCCGCAAGGAAGCCACGGATATCTCGTACCTGGCCTGCCTGCGCTACCTGCTGAGCGACTACACCCGTGGCGCACTTTATCCGCAGCTGGCAAGCCACAACGCTCACACTGTGGCGTCAGTCATGGCCATGGCCGACAGCCGGGACCGGCCGATCGAGTTCCAGCGATTGCACGGCATGGGTGATGCGCTTTACAACACGTTGCTTGACGAGTTCGAATATCCGGTACGCATCTATGCGCCGGTCGGCGCTCATAAGGATCTGCTGCCTTACCTGGTCAGGCGTTTGCTGGAAAACGGCGCCAATTCTTCGTTCGTGCACCGCCTGATTGATGCCGAAACACCGATCGACTACCTGGTGCAAAACCCGGTCCAGCAGCTGCAGAAACACTCAACGATTCCCAACGACCGGATTCCGCCACCGACACGGATTTTCGGCTCCGATCGGGTCAATTCCGGCGGCGTGAACCTGCAGGCAGAGGCGGATCTGTACCCCCTGCTGGAGCGGGTAGGGCGCTGGCAGGAGGCCTTCTGGGTAGCGGGCCCAATCATTCATGGCCAACGCCGGACAGTCGGCGGGCAGCAACGGATTTATGCGCCCCATGACCAGTCCCGTGCGGTTGGCGATGTTTTTCGGGCGAATCC
>JAWVWU010000143.1:0-6046 GCA_033723595.1 Marinobacter sp.
CCGGGGCAGAGTGGCCGCTTCCAGCTCGTAGAACTTCAGGTTCTTCGGGTTGTCGGCGATGTCCCGTGGTGTGGCGGTAATGCCGGCGTCCTTGGCAAGCGTAATGAGCCCGGCTTTCTGAAGCAGCAACAGGGCGCGGCCGCCGTTGGTCGGATCGTTGGGGATGGCGACCGTGGCGCCGTCCTTGAGTTCGTCCAGCGACTTGATTTTGCTGGAGTAGGCACCGAAAGGCTCCACGTGCACACCAACCACACTGACCAGATCGGTGCCCTTGCCCTCATTGAACGACGTCAAGTAAGGCTGGTGCTGGAAGTAGTTGGCATCCATTCGACCCTGGGCCACCTGCAGATTCGGCTGCACGTAATCGGTGAAGACCTTGATTTCCAGATCCACCCCTTCCTTGGCCAGCATCGGTTTGACGAACTTGAGGATTTCAGCGTGCGGCACGGCCGTGGCGGCCACGGTGAGTTTGTCGGCGGCCTGCACCGAGAAGACGGCGAACAGGGCGGCCAAAGCCAGAAGTCTGGTCAGTTTCATAAGGTACCTCACTGTGAAAAAGGAATAATGCGATAACCGTGATGACGTTCAGCGCCGGCTGAAATAGAGCACCAGCTTGTCACCCAGCATCTGTAACAGCTGAACAAAAATTACCAGGAGCGCTACGGTAATGACCATCACGTCGGTCTGGAATCGTTGATAACCGAAGCGTATCGCCAGGTCACCGAGACCGCCGCCACCTACCACACCGGACATGGCGGCGTAGGACACTAGCGTGATGGCCGTTACCGTGATTGCCGCGATGATGCCCGGCAACGCCTCTGGCAGCAGCGCGCCCAGCACAATCTGCCGGACGCTGGCGCCCATGGCCTGGGTAGCCTCGATAATACCGCGGTCCACCTCCCGCAGGGAGGTTTCCACCAGCCGGGCAAAAAACGGCGCGCCGCCGGCCACCAGTGGCGGGATGGCACCGGCCACACCGAGCGACGTGCCGATGATCATCATGGTGACCGGAATCATCACAATCAGCAGAATGATGAACGGCACCGATCGCAGGATATTCACCACAAACGACAGCACCGCGTAGACCTGGGTCTGCGCCAGCAACTGCCGTTTGCCGGTCAGGAACAGCAACACCCCCAGTGGCAGGCCGATCAGGACGCTGAAAAACAACGACACGCCCACCATGACCAGGGTGTCCCAGCTGGCCCAGCCAATTTCAGACCAGTCGACGTGGGTCAGCAACGACTGGAACTGCGGAATCAGGTCGTTCATCGCAGCACCTCCACATGCACATCAGCCTGGTTCAGCACTGCCATAGCCTGGTCCAGATCGCCACCAACCAGGGACAGGGTCAGTTGACCGTAGGGCGTTTCCTTGATGTGGTCGATCCGTCCCGAGAGAATGCTGAAGTCCACGCCCGACTCACGCGCCACCCGGCCAAGCAACGGCTGGTATGTGGCATCGCCCTGGAAAGTCAGCCGCAGGATACGACCGCTGGCGTGCTGGAGATCGGTCTTCAGCTCTTCCTGGTCCACCCGCTCACTTTCCATCACGAAATCCCGGGTGGTGCCATGCTGCGGATGCAGGAAAACCTCGTTCACCGGACCCAGTTCCACCACCTGGCCGCCATCCATCACCGCAACCCGGTCACAGACCCGTCGAACCACGTCCATTTCATGGGTAATCAGCACAATGGTCAGGCCGAGCTGGCGATTGATGTCCGACAGCAGCGCCAGCACCGACTGGGTGGTCTGGGGATCAAGCGCGCTGGTCGCCTCATCACACAGCAGGATGGTCGGCCGACAGGCCAGTGCCCGGGCAATGCCGACCCGCTGCTTCTGGCCTCCGGACAGCTGCGACGGGTATTTGCGACGCTGGTCCGAGAGGCTGACCAGAGCAAGCAGTTCGTCGACCCGAGCGCGGATATCAGCCGCTGAATAGATGCCGGCCAGCTTCATGGGGAAGGCAATGTTGTCGGCGACCGTCTTGGACGACAGCAGGTTGAAATGCTGAAAGATCATCCCGACCTTGCGGCGGTACGCCCGCAACGTACCGGAGCCGTAGTCGGTCACCACCTCGCCATCCACCAGGATGCGGCCACCGGTGGGCCGCTCCAGCAGGTTGATCAGGCGGACCAGTGTGGACTTGCCGGCGCCCGAATGGCCGACGATCCCGAACACCTCGCCGGTGTGGATGGACAAACTGGTCGGATGCAATGCGGGGATCGCCCGTCCGCCGACCTGGTAGGCTTTTTCAACCTGGTCAAATTCAATCACGTAGCAGCCTTGTGAGTGCAGCGATAAAGAAGCGCGACAGTATAACGCACTCGACGGTTAAACCCGAGCGCCAGCCCGGTGCGCATGTCCGGTGACGGTGAACCTCGGAACCAGGCCCGACAGGTTGTATGATGACAGCAAGCCGGTCATTCACAGCCCCGACAACAAGGTGCAGGACTCTTTTGAAAACACACGACGCTCCCAAGCCCGAACGGATGACCTCGACAGCCGCCTGGGTTGCCTATCTCAGCAAGATCGAGTTGCCGGTTCTGGCCAACACGCTGCGCCGGATCAACGAGTTGACCGACAGCAACAACAGCACCGTGAATCAGCTTGCTGCCGTTATTCTCAACGACGCGCAGCTGACCTCCCAGGTACTGAGACTGTCCAACACCGTTTTCTACAATCAGACCCGGGCCCAGGTGGGGACCGTCAGCCGGGCCATCACGCTGATCGGCTTTGACGCCGTCAAATCTATGGCGATCTCATCGCTGATCGTCGACACCCTGCTGGCCCGCAGCGAACGGCCACACCTGCTGAAATGCCTGGCGCGAGCCCTGCACGGAGCCGTCCAGGCACGCTGCCTGATGCCCAAACGCAACGAACAGGCGCTGGAGGAAGTGTTTATCGGGGCGCTGCTGATCAACATTGGCGAATTGGTCTTCTGGTCCTGCGAGACCGAACAGGCATCGGAACTTGAACGAGCGTTGCAACAGGGCGACAACCCGGTTGCAGCGCAAAAGGCGATCCTGCACACCACCTTTGCCGAAATCACGCGCGGACTTGCCGAGGCCTGGGTGCTGGGCCCCTTTATCAAGGACGTGGTCGCCGCCGGCCAGCCCAACTCCAAGGCCGCCAGTCTGGTCCGTCACTCGGTCGAGATGGCACGCCTGTCCGAAACCAGCTGGCGCAGCGACGGCATGGAACGCGTTCTCGAGTCACTGGGCGCCGACATCGGCCAATCCGCTGCCGTGGTCCGGGACCAGGTCCGGATCAATGCCACGGAGGCGGCCCGGATTGCCGTGTCCCTGGGTATTCCGCAAGTCAGCGCACTGATGCCGGGCCAGGCCGGCCCCGAGTCGGTGGAGACCGCAGACGCGCCACCATCCCGGGGAACCGATCCCGCCCTTCAACTGAGTCTGCTCCGTGACCTGAGTCGGATTCTGACCCAGAAGCCGGACATCAATCAGGTCTGCCAGCTCGTGGTGGAGGGTATCGAGCAGGCCGTAGGGATGCGCCGGGTGGCACTACTGATGAGCGATCGAACCGGCAGGACACTGATTCCCCGGAAGGTCCTCGGGAAGGGCACGGACACCTGGCGGGAGACATTCATCATTGCCCGCGATGGCGCTGACCCGCTGAGCCAGCTGCTGAACCGCGAGACCAGCGGCATCTACCTGCCCCCGGAAGGTGGCGCCGGAGCCGGCTTCGACCCCCTGGTGGGACGGGTGCCGGCACTGTTGGGGCCGATCCTGTCCAAGGGGCGCCTGGTCGGGCTGTTTTATGCTGACAACGGCGATTCCGGGCTGAGTCCGGACGAAGACCAGCTCACCGCCTTCAGCCATTTCGTCCAGCACGCCCAGATCTGCCTGTCCCTGATGTCTGCGCACTGAGGCGCAGACAGCCGTCGGATCAAAGCTCGTAAAGCTTGGTCACATGCAGAATCGGGCCAGTTGGTGCTCCTGTCGGGGACCCGCCTTTGGGCTCGAGGCTGATGGCCAGAGTCCGGCTGGTGCTGAGCGCCTTGCGTGCGGCATCGGTCAGGGTGACCTGATAGATTCCGTTTACCGGCATGACCCCGAGTGACAGCGGCTGGCCACCATCCGGCACAATCCACAGTTCATAGTCCTTACCCGCCTGTGCGGCGGTAGCAGCCACCGGGCGCAATCGCAGACGGTGGTCCGAACCGGCTTCGCTGACCAGCCAAAGCGGGTCCTTGACGTCCGGCTGGACAATCGCTCCCGATAGCATGGGAACCGGCGCCGGCGTCGGTCGCTGTACCAGCAGGACCGCCATCACCAGAACCGCCGCCGTTGCCGCCAGGCTCCAGCTCGGCCAGAGCCAGCCCAACGACCGGGGCTTGCGCACAGCGGCCGTGTCCGGCCAGAGGCGTTGCTCAATCGACGACCAGACCCGCGCCGGCGGCTCTTCTTCGGGCACTTTGTCAGCCAGCGCGCTGAGTTTGTCCTCCCAGAACCAGACCTCCTGGCGCACTCGGTAGGACTCCATCATCCAGCCTTCAAAACGCTTCCGCGCCGCTCCCCGCAGGGACCCCAGGACATACTCGGATGCCAGGCTTTCAATACGTTCAGGCGTTTTTCTCATCGCTCCAGACACCTCTTCAAAGCCAGCAATCCACGCCTGATCCAGCTCTTGACTGTACCAACGGGCGTGCTCAGCGCAGACGACAGTTCATCGTGGGTAAAACCCCGGTAGTAAGACAGCAGAATGCTGTCACGCTGGGACTCGCTGAGTTCCTCAAGACACCCGGTGAGAGCCTCGGACCCGTCCATTCTGATGGACTCGTCCAGGGGACCCGACCGTTCATCCTCCAGGTGTTCGAGGGCACTTTCACCCGCACTGCGCCGGACCTTTCGGGCCCGCATGAGATCCAGCGTTCGATAGCGTGCAATCGTCATCATCCAGGTCATCGGCGAGCCGCGTTCGCTGTGGTACTCGCTGGCGTGGTGCCAGATCCGGATGAAGGCATCCTGTAACGCCTCCTCGGCCAGCTCCTGCTGACCGGCCAACCGGTGGCAGAGGCCGTACATACGCGCTGACATCTGCTCATACAAATGCTGGAACGCCGTCCGGTCGTGATTGGCGACCCGGCCCAGCAAACGCATCAGATCGTCCTGCGGTGCATCGTCCATCATCGAATCTATCCTCGTTGTTGCACTGTCCGCTACCCGGACCGGGGGCGCTCCAGACTGCTTACCGGAGGCCCTTTGTTGTTTTGTACGTTCCAGAACCGCTCAGGGATGCAGTTTCGGGATACGCGTATTTATTTTCGCGGTCGCTGCATCTCTCGCGTTCATCGGGCCGTAACCGTGGTTGCACCATAACCAATACAAGAGGATCAAGGAATGAATACATTCGCGAAACGCTCCGGCCTCGCCATCGCCATGGCCGGTACTGTGCTGGCCGCCGGCCAAAGTTATGCATCAAGCCACCGGGAAGCGCCGTTCATCACCGAAACGCCCAAAGTTGACGGGACCGACTTCTACATGTTCCGCAGCTATGAGAGCGGGCGTGAGGATACCGTAACCTTCATCGCCAACTATCTGCCACTGCAGGATGCCTACGGCGGCCCCAACTACTTCGACATGGACTCGGACGCCATTTACGAGATCCACGTCGACAACAACGGCGACGCCGTTGAAGACCTGACCTTCCAGTTCAAATTTTCAGACAAGCCGAACGATATCCAGCTTGCCGTGGGCCCCAGTGGCAGCGAGAAAATGGTCTCCGTACCACTGAAAAACATCGGCGATGCCACCAGCGCAGCCAACGTCCAGTTCAGTCAGGACTACACCGTTGCCGTCATTAACGGCGATCGTCGTACCGGCACCAAACAGATGGCCACCAACGTCACCGATGGCACCGGCACCTTCAGCAAGCCACTGGACAACATCGGTGGCAAGTCCTTCAGCGACTACGCCGGCTACGCCGACGGCTACATCTACGACATTGCTATTCCGGGGTGTAGCACCAACGGACGGGTGTTTGTCGGTCAGCGGCGGGAGGCCTTTGCGGTCAACCTCGGCGAA
>JAWVWU010000144.1:0-6012 GCA_033723595.1 Marinobacter sp.
ATGATGCGGCCGGGCAGCCCGCGCTCGGCGAGTTTTTCCTCCAGCCGTCCCTGGATATCCTCGATGATGGCCTGATGACTGCCGCGCAATGTACTGACAGCCTTCGAGATGTAACGCGAACGCATCGGATAGAGCGAGGAGAAGCCCAGATCTTCCAGCTCCGTGCAGACGCTGTGCATACCCAGTCGGTTGGCGATCGGTGCATAGATATCGAGGGTTTCCGTGGCGATACGCTGGCGTTTTTCATACGGCAGCGGTCCCAACGTGCGCATATTGTGGAGGCGGTCGGCCAGCTTGACCAGAATCACCCGGATATCCCGCGCCATGGCGAGGGTCATTTTCTGGAAGTTTTCAGCCTGGGCTTCGGCCCGCGAGCGGAACTCGATCTGTGTCAGCTTGCTGACGCCGTCGACCAGATCGGCGACCGCCTCGCCAAACTGCTCGGACAGCGCATCCTTGGGGATACCGGTGTCTTCAATCACATCGTGGAGCATGGCCGCCATCAGGCTTTGATGATCAAGGCGCAGGTCCGCGAGAATGCTGGCGACGGCCAGAGGATGGGTTATGTAGGCTTCACCACTGCGGCGTTTCTGACCTTCGTGGGCTTGTTCAGCGTAATAGTAGGCCCGCCGTACCTGATTGATACGGGTTTTATCGAGGTATTGACTGAGCTGATTGGTCAGCCCTTCGACCGTAGCCTCCGCTGACACCGCGCCTCCAGAAATCGTCACAGGGAGTTTTTACCGACAAAAAAACCCGAATGCGTACATTCGGGTCCTTCCGATGCCGGGAGGCGCCTATCATCGCGCCTCCTTCTTACACTATAAAAGCGTCCGGCCAGAATTCAATGCCCTCGGGGCCTTGATGGGGACTTTATTCGTCGTCATCCACTTTCAGCAGATCGCGACTGACCTTGCCCTCGGCAATTTCCCGCAAGGCGATGACCGTCGGCTTGTCATTTTCTTCCGCCACCATCGGCTCAAAACCTTTGGTCGCAATCTGGCGGGCACGCTTGGTGGCCAGCATGACCAGCTGGAAGCGGTTATCTACATGTTCAAGACAATCTTCAACGGTTACTCGTGCCATAACTTCCCCGACTGTGTATGCGTAAACTGGATGCCGTGTGAAATAGCGGTCGGATGCCGGTTTCAGCACCCCACAAAGCAGACCGCGTAGTGTACTGCCCGTCGTTCAATTTGTATACATCGCATCACGCGATTTTAATGCCCGGTGTCAACGGGTAAGGGCCGACAGCAACGACCGGTAGCGCACTTCCTGCACTTCAATCCTCAGACGCTGGGCCGTGACGATCGCGTGCAATTGCCTCAGCGCTTCGTCGAACTGGTCGTTCACCACCAGGTAGTCAAACTCCTGAGCGTGCTGGCACTCTTCACGGGCTTCCCGCAAACGACGCTCCACGACCTCCGGTGAATCCGTGCCGCGCCCGGTCAGCCGCTCCCGCAGCACCTCCGGCGATGGCGGCGCGATGAAGATGCTGACGCAGTCCGTCATCAGCCGTCGCACCTGTACGGCGCCCTGCCAATCGATCTCCAGAATCACGTCGCGACCGGCCGCCAGCGTCTGTTCGACCCAGACCTGGGACGTGCCGTAGTAGTTGCCGAAGACGCTGGCGTGCTCCAGGAACTGCCCCTCGCTGATCATTGCCTCGAATTCAGGCCGGCTCACGAAATGATAATTGACACCGTCAACCTCGCCCGGACGCATGGGCCGGGTGGTGTGCGATACCGACACCCCCAGCAGACTGTCCCGCTCCAGCAGTGCTCCGACCAGACTGGTCTTGCCCGCCCCGGATGGTGCAGAAATCACATACAGGGT
This sequence comes from Marinobacter sp., assembly GCA_033723595.1. Lineage (GTDB taxonomy): Bacteria > Pseudomonadota > Gammaproteobacteria > Pseudomonadales > Oleiphilaceae > Marinobacter. Next base: position 1,837 of record JAWVWU010000144.1, read on the forward strand.
TCCTTTTTCCACTGCCTCATTCATGCTCTGTCAACCGCCTCGTTGGTTCACTGTCATGCCGGGACCGTCACGCGCGGCCCCGTGCGTTTGATCACTCCAGGTTCTGCACCTGTTCGCGCATCTGCTCGATAAGCACCTTGAAGTCCACGGCGATCCGGGTGACGCCGGCGTCTATCGACTTGCTGCTTAGGGTATTGGCTTCCCGGTTCAGTTCCTGCATCAGAAAGTCCAGGCGGCGACCGATGGCCTGGTCGCTGGTCAACGTCTCGCGGACCTCGCTAACGTGGGCTTCCAGACGGTCCAGCTCTTCCGCCACGTCCGATTTTTGCGCCAGCATGACCATTTCCTGGGCCAGCCGCTCCTCGTCAAGCTCCACACCAGCCGCCTGAAAGCGATCTCGCAGGTGCTTGTCCTGTTGCGCAAGAAGCTCGGGCATTCGCTGGCGTACATCGGCGATGCCCGCGGACAGCGTTGTCAGTCGGTCATCAAACAGCGGTCGCAGGCGTTCGCCTTCACGCTCCCGGACCTCAACCAGCTCCTTAACCGTCTGTGCAAACAGATCGCGGGCTGCTGACTTCACCGGTTCCAGGTCCTGCTCGGCGGACGAGAGCACGCCCGGCCAGCGCAGAATGTCGATGGCGTTGATATGGGCCGGGTTATCGAGCATTCGGTTGATGCGGTTGGCGGCGTCATTGAGGGCGCCAGCCAATTCTTCGTTGACATGCAGGCCCTCGTCCGACAACTCCGACAGTTGCAGTCGCAAACCCACGTCGACCTTGCCGCGACGCAAGTGGCCACGAAGTTGCTCACGAAAATCGTTCTCCAGATCCCTCAATGCATCAGGCAATCGCAGAGAAGGCTCCAGATACCGGTGGTTCACCGTCCGTATTTCGCAGGTCAGGGAGCCCCAACTGCCCTGGGTATCACGGCGGGCAAAGGCGGTCATGCTTTTGATCATTGAGTGACTCCAGCTTGCGGAAAATAGCCAGGCAGCCGCCGAACGGCTCCCGAGGCCGCCCAGTTTAGCAGGCTCGCGACAGCACAGGCGACCTCGGCCACAGGGCGATGCGGTCGTGCTATACTCCGCGCTCTTCATCAGGGCCTGCCCAGGCCCGCTCATTTTCGAACACCAACATCAGGACAGACTATGCGACCCAGCGGAAGAGCTCCGGAACAGCCCAGAGATATCCGAATTACCCGTCATTTTACACGTCACGCCGAGGGATCGGTTCTGGTTGAATTCGGCGACACCAAGGTAATCTGCACGGCGTCCGTGGAAAACAAGGTGCCACCGTTTCTGCGGGGCGAAGGCAAAGGCTGGATCACCGCCGAATACGGCATGCTGCCGCGCTCAACCGGCAGCCGAATGGGCCGGGAGGCCGCGCGCGGCAAACAGGGCGGACGCACGGTGGAAATCCAGCGACTGATTGGTCGTTCACTGCGTGCGGCGGTAGACCTGAGCAAACTTGGCGAACACTCTATCACCATCGACTGCGACGTCATTCAGGCCGATGGCGGCACCCGCACAGCTGCCATCACCGGCGGCTGCGTTGCGCTGGTCGATGCCCTTGAATCCCTGGTCAAGGAAGGCCGCCTCAAGCAATCTCCGCTGATCCAGATGGTCGCGGCCCTGTCAGTCGGCGTCTACCGCGGCACGCCCGTACTTGACCTGGATTATCCGGAAGACTCCGAAGCCGAAACCGACATGAACGTGATCATGACGGACCAGGGCGGCTTTATCGAAATCCAGGGCACGGCTGAGGGTGCGCCCTTCGAGCAACACGAACTGGACAGCATGCTTTCCCTGGCCCGAACGGGCATCAATCAGATCTTCGATATCCAGAAAGCGGCACTGGCCAGCAACTGAGGCGAGCGACAACGGGCCCGGCCAGTCCTCAACGAGGCTGGTCGGGCACAGCTGCCCTGTAACGTCGGGAGAGTCGGGCTAGAATCCGATCTCGATGTCGTAATCCATGATGATCGGCGCGTGGTCGGAAAACCGGGTGGCGTCGTCAATCCAGCCGTCGGCCACGGTCTTGCGAATACCCGGCGTCACCAGTTGGTAGTCTGTGCGAATACCCGAGTGCTGTCGCCAGCCTTCGGCCCACTCCGGCCACCAGGTGTATTTGTTGCTTTGGCGATTGATTTCCCGGAAGGCATCCACGCATCCCATTTCATCGAACAGGCGATCCAGCCAGGCGCGCTCGTGCGGCAGAAAGCCAGACACGTCAAGCTTGTGGTAGCGTGAGCTGGCATCCGTCACGTGGTGAGCCGTCTGCAGATTGGCGCAGATAATGAACTGGCGACGCTTGCGCAGGGTTTTCTGCATATGCAGCCCGAACGCCTCCATGAAGGCGTCCTTGTGATCCAGGGCGGTCTCGTCGTTTTCCCCGACGATGTCGTCTTCCCGGCCCAGCGCAGACGGGGCGAGCACAGAAGCCACGCTGACCTTGTCGAAATCAGCCTGAATGAAGCGCCCCTCGCGGTCCGCCTGCTCACTGGCAAAGCCGTACATGATGGCCTTGGGAAAATGGCGGGTGTATATGCCTACGCCGCCATCCTCGTTGTGCTCACCATCAATGAAATAGGCTTCGTAGCCTTTGGGAATGTAGCCGAAATCCTCGACCTCGTAGGCACGCATGCGATGATCCTGTACGCACACCACGTCAGCGTCCTGCGTGGCCAGCCAGTCAAAAAAGCCCTTTTCAACGGCCTGTGCCAGCCCGTTGACGCTGATCGATACTACCCGCATACGTGTTTCCTGATTCGGTTTAGGTGTATGATACCGTTTTTGCACGTTAATAAAAGAACCAGCCCCCGCCAGAAACCAAGCCATGCAAGACTATCAGCACGACTTTATCGAATTTGCCATCAAGCGCGAGGTTTTGCGTTTCGGTGAGTTCACTCTGAAATCTGGACGCACCAGCCCCTATTTTTTCAATGCCGGCCTTTTCAACACCGGACAGGACCTGTTGCAACTCAGCCTTGCGTACGCGGCTGCGCTGCAGCGCAGCGGGCTGCATTATGACATCATTTTCGGGCCCGCCTATAAGGGCATACCACTGGCCACGGCCACGGCGATGGCGCTTGCCAGCCAGGGTGACAGCCGACCCTATGCGTTCAATCGCAAAGAGAAAAAAGACCACGGCGAGGGCGGCAACATTGTCGGCGCGCCTCTACGGGGCAAGGTTCTGATCGTGGACGACGTCATTACGGCAGGCACCGCCATCCGTGAATCCATCGATTTGATCCATCAGGCCGGCGCCAGTCCGGCCGGCGTACTCATTGCCCTGGACCGGCAGGAACGCGGCAGTGGCGACCGCTCCGCCATTCAGGAGGTGGAAGCCGAATTCGGCATTCCGGTCGTCAGCATCATCCGGTTGGACCAGGTGTTGTCGTACCTCGAAAAAGCCGATGGTTTTGAAGAGCATGCCCGCCGGGTCGCCGACTACCGCGCGCGCTACGGCATCTGAAGACCGGCGCCACAGGCTGACAACGCAACCGGACGCCGTGTAGCGGAACCGGACACCGAGATCGTAGACTGATTCCGGCATCGTCCTGGAATAGTCCGTGGTAAGACGCAACAGGTCTGATATGCTCTGCTTACAACCGACCCTTTCATAACAAAAGTTGACCTGCTTTTACTATGAACCGTTCAACTTCAGCCAGCCTCATGTGTGTTGCCGTTTCGGCACTGCTCTTCAGCGCCGTTGCACAAGCCAGACTTTATCGCTACACCGACGAGAGCGGACAGATCGTGATCAGCAATACGGTGCCGGCCAAAGCTTCGGTTCGCGGCTATGAGGTCATCGATGATAAAGGCCGGGTCGTGCAGACTATTGACGCTGCCCCTACCCAGCAGGAACTGGATGCCCGGGCCGCGCGCGAGGAACGCAAAAAAGAGCAGGCTCGGCAGCGCGAGGAAGACACAAAACTGCTCAAGCGTTTCAGCACACCGGATGACGCCGTCCGTGCCATGTACCGCAAACTTCAGGAACTGAAAAGCCTTAACCAGCTCAAACGGGGCAATATCGCGGTGCTGTCGAATCAACTGGCCGACGAGCGCAGTCGCGCCGCCAATCTTGAGCGCTCAGGCCGGGAGATTCCCGACAGCGTGCTGGAAAAAATTGATCGACTGCAAGCACAGATCAGCGACATCGAAAAAGAAATCGCGAC
>JAWVWU010000145.1:0-5976 GCA_033723595.1 Marinobacter sp.
AGGGTCAGCACTTCCACGCCTTCCCTGGCACAGGTTTCGACCACCGCCTTGACGGCATTCACACCCGCCTTATGGCCTGCCACACCGGTCAACCGGTGAGCCTTCGCCCAGCGATTGTTGCCATCCATGATAATCGCCACGTGCCTCGGCCGGTCCCCTGCGGTAACCGGAATGTCGGCCGTTACTGTGTCCGTCATGCCATCCCCTGATCGGCGGCGAGCCAGCGCCCACCACCAATTGTCGATGCGAAAAGGATCTGCCGGAGGTCAGACCTCCATCAGGTCCTCTTCTTTGGATTTCAGCACCTTGTCGATTTCGGCAATGTAGCGATCGGTCAGCTTCTGGATCTCGTCTTCACCGCGACGTTCTTCGTCTTCGTTGATTTCCTTTTCCTTGAGCAGTTCCTTGAGGTCGTTATTGGCGTCACGACGAGCATTCCGAACCGATACGCGGCCGTGCTCCGCATCCGCGCGCGCCTGCTTGACCATATCCTTGCGGGTTTCCTCGGTCAGCATGGGCATGGGCACCCGAATCACATCACCGTTGGTGGACGGGTTGAGTCCCAGATCCGCCATCATGATCGCTTTCTCGATCACCGGCGTCATGTTCTTTTCCCAGGGTGCAACCACCAGCGTCCGGTTATCTTCGACGTTGACGCCGGCCACCTGCTTGAGCGGTGTATCCTGACCATAGTAGTTCACCATGACGCCGTCGAGGATCGACGGGTTGGCCCGACCGGTACGAATCCGGTTGAACGCGGTCGACAGGGCTTCCAGGCTTTTCTTCATGCGCTTTTCAGCGTCGGACTTAATTTCGTTGATCACAGCAGTATCCTTCATTCGTTGTGGGGCTTGCCCGCCATGGGCACACAGGCGTCACGCCGGGACGCTGCTCCCCTCTTCAATCAGAGTTCCTTCGTTTTCGCCCACCACTATCCGCGTGAGCGCCCCCGCCTTGCTCATATTGAAAACCCGGACCGGCATGTTCTGGTCCCGGCACAGGCAGATGGCAGTCAGATCCATCACACCCAGTTTTTTGTCCAGCACTTCATCGTACGTCAGCCGGTCGTATTTGATCGCGCTCGAATCCTTGACCGGATCCGCCGAGTATACACCGTCTACCTTGGTTGCCTTGAGCACTGCATCGGCCTCAATTTCAATGCCCCGCAGACAGGCGGCCGAATCTGTGGTGAAGAACGGATTGCCGGTACCGGCACAGAAAATCACCACGTCGCCGTCTTTCAGGCTCCGCAGCGCACGCCGGCGGTCGTAGTGCTCGACCACGCCGCTCATGGGAATCGCCGACATGACGCTGGTGCGGATATTGGAGCGCTCGAGCGCATCGCGCATGGCCAGGCCGTTCATTACGGTCGCCAGCATACCCATGTGATCGCCGGTCACCCGGTCCATACCGGCGGCGTTAAGTGCGGCACCCCGAAAGAGATTACCACCGCCGATGACCAGCCCGACCTGAACACCGATACCAATCAGTGCTCCGATTTCCAGCGCCATGCGATCCAGCACTTTGGGGTCAATGCCAAAATCGTGCTCGCCCATCAGGGCTTCACCACTGAGCTTGAGCAATACGCGTTTGTATCTGGGTTGGGTACTGGATGGCTTCGGCATGACGGAGTGTCCCCTTCTTCATTGCGTCCGGCAGGACGATGACTCAGTGGGCAGGCCGCCAACCAGAGACGGCAGGCGGGCCGGACCTGTATCTGACATACCTCTTGCGACCGGGACCGATCAGCCCAAAAGGGGTATCTCAGATACAAGCCCGCCACGAGGGTCGGTTAGACCGACCAACGTGGCAGACCAGATGGTGGCCTGAATCCTGTCGCAGTGACACCGGATTCGCCACCGGCAGAAGATCAGGACTTGCCAGTGCCCGCCGCTGCGGCGACCTCGGCTGCAAAGTCCACTTCTTCCCGCTCGATACCTTCGCCAACTTCAACCCGAACGAAGCCAACCAGCTCGGCGCCAACACTCTTGATCAGTGCGCCGACGGTCTGCTCCTGGTTCTTGACGAACGGCTGCTCGACCAGGCTGTTCTCTTTCAGGAACTTGTTGATGCGGCCAGTCATCATCTTTTCGACGATTTCGGCAGGCTTGCCAGCCATGTCCGGCTGCGCACGAATGATATCCTTTTCCTTCTCGACTTCTTCGGAAGGCATCTCTTCGGTCTTGCCGACACGGGGGTTAACGGCAGCCACGTGCATGGCAACGTCACGAGCCGTTTCCGCGTCACCGGCTGTCAGTGCAACAACAGCGGCAATCTTGTTGGTGCTGTGCACGTAGCCGCCAACGACCGCGCCTTCGATCTTCACAACGCGACGGACGCTGATGTTTTCACCAATCTTCTGGACCAGCGCTTCGCGCTTGCTTTCCAGCTCACCGTCCATCAGCTTGGCGACATCGGTCTCGCCTTTTTCGAACGCCACATCCAGCACTTCGCGGGCGAAGTTCAGGAAGTTGTCGTCACGGGCAACAAAGTCGGTCTCCGAGTTCACTTCCAGCACGTAGGCGCAGGTGTTGTCGTCAGACACCTTGACCAGAGATACGCCTTCAGCCGCGGTACGACCGGCCTTCTTGGCGGCTTTCAGGCCGGATGACTTGCGCAGCTCTTCGATTGCCGCATCGACGTCACCGTCAACCTCAACCAGCGCCTTCTTGCATTCCATCATGCCAAGGCCGGTGCGCTCGCGCAGCTCTTTGACCATTGCAGCAGAAATAGCAGCCATGTTCAGTCCTCTCATTTCATGAATCTGGGTATCGGTGCCCGGCCAGGCCGGCACCGCTTTACTGTTCAAACCCGGTGCTGAATACCGGTGGTTGCCATACCGCCGTCAGCGTTTTGTCACTGACGGCCAGACGCGTCTGTACAGGCAGTGGACCGGGGCAACCCGGTCCGGCCATCAGGCACTCACGTCGGCGAGTGCTCGAGACGATCCGTCTGTGTCGGGCAGGCAACCGACAACGCTTACTCGGCCGCCGGAGCGTCCTCAGCACCTTCGCTGACTTCGACAAATTCGTCAGCGCCAACGCCAGCAGTCGTGGCTTCCAGGCAGGTATCTGCAACCGCTTTCACGTAAATCTGGATCGCGCGAATGGCGTCATCATTGCCGGGGATTACATAGTCCACACCGTCAGGATCGCTGTTGGTGTCGACAATACCGATGACCGGAATGCCCAGTTTGTTGGCTTCCTTGATCGCGATCCGCTCGTGGTCCACGTCGATGACGAACAGGGCATCCGGCAGACCGCCCATGTCCTTGATACCGCCGATGCTGCGCTCGAGCTTGTCCATCTCGCGGGTACGCTCAAGGGCTTCTTTCTTGGTCAGCTTGTCGAAGGTACCGTCCTGGCTCTGGGTTTCCAGGTCACGGTAGCGACGGATCGACTGGCGAATGGTCTTGTAGTTGGTCAGCATGCCGCCCAACCAGCGATGGTTGACGAACGGCTGGTTGGCGCGCTCGGCTTCTTCCTTGATGATCTTCGCTGCCGCACGCTTGGTGCCGACGAACAGGACCTTGTTCTTGCTCTCGGCCAGCTTCTGGACAAAGTCCAGAGCGTCGTTCATCGCCGGAACAGTCTGTTCCAGGTTGATGATATGAATCTTGTTACGGGCGCCGAAGATGAACTTCGACATTTTCGGGTTCCAGTAGCGGGTCTGGTGACCGAAGTGGGCGCCTGCCTTGAGCAGGTCACGCATATTTACCTGAGCCATGATGATTACCTTTTTAGCTTCGGGTTAGTCCTCCACACGTCCAATCACCCCAACCTGTCTGTGACAGGCACCCTGGGATAACGTGTCGACGTGTGTGCGAATTTGCCGGATTCAGATTCCGGCGGGCGCGTTTATACCATAAACGGCGGTTTTGGCGCCAGCGGTTTTGTTCTCTGGATGCGTTGGGGTTGCCACGGAATCCACGGAAAGACACGGAAAAACAGAAAATGAAAAACAGATTGTTTGGCCACGGACACTCACGGACCGACACGGACAATAAAAACGATTTAAACGTGGACTGAATCAGCATTAATAACCGTAGGCGTCTTCTAAAGGGATTGCGGGGATGACAGCCGGCCGTCTCATCCCGACACCAACCTCGCTTATCGTGTTCCTTGTCCGTGAGTGTCCGTGTCGTCCGTGGCCAATAAGGCCTTTGTCTTTTGTCGGTATTTTTCCGTGTCTTCCCGTGGATTCCGTGGCAAAAACAGGCTTCCCTTGTACCCTCACCCCGCGCCCCTTAAAATGCGGATTCAGTCTGAACACACGGGATTCCCAATGCAGGTAACTATCAAGACGGCGGACGAGATCGAGAAGATGCGGGTCGCAGGACGTCTGGCTGCCGATGTGCTTGAAATGATCGGCGACTACGTCAAGCCCGGCGTCACCACCGAAGAGCTCGACCGCATCTGTCACGACTATATTGTGAACGAGCAGAAGGCCATTCCGGCGCCGCTGAACTACAAGGGATTCCCGAAGTCCGTGTGTACCTCCGTCAACCACGTGATCTGCCATGGCATTCCCTCGGACAAGAAGGTGCTCAAGAGCGGCGACATTCTCAACATCGATGTCACGGTCATAAAGGATGAGTACCACGGCGACACCAGCAAGATGTTCATTGTCGGCGAGCCCAAGCCGGGCACCGAGCGGCTGATCCGGGTCACTCAGGAGTGCATGTACATCGGCATCGACATGGTCAAGCCGGGAGTACGACTGGGCGACATCGGCCATGCGATCCAGCAGCATGCCGAAAAGCATCATTATTCGGTCGTGCGCGAGTATTGCGGCCACGGCATCGGCAAGGTGTTCCATGAAGAGCCCCAGGTCATGCATTACGGCAAGCCGGGGACCGGCATGGCGCTCGAGGAAGGCATGACCTTCACCATCGAACCCATGATCAACCAGGGCAAGTACCAGACCAAGCTGCTCCCCGACGGCTGGACCGTGGTCACCAAGGACCACAAATTGTCAGCGCAGTGGGAACACACCATTCTGGTCACCGCCGATGGTCACGACGTGCTCACCCGACGTTCGGACGAGTCGCTTTAGGTGAGTCTGGCCGCGAACGAGGCACGCATCTGCAACGACCCGTCGCCGGTATCCGCGGCGCGGGAACTGCTTGGTGAGGCCTATGATACTGACGCACAGCGGTTCCGGGACGGAGCTGACGTCCGGATGCTCGTCCGCTCGCGGGCGGACACGGTCGACAAGGTGCTGCGTCTGATCTGGTCGCGCTATCCCTTCGCGGACTCACCGGACATCGCGCTAGTCGCCGTGGGCGGCTATGGCCGGGGTGAGCTTCATCCTCATTCCGACATCGATCTGCTCATCCTCACGCGCAACGGCGTTGAAAGCGCCTGGCAGGACGATCTGGGTGCCTTTGTCACCCTGCTCTGGGATCTCCGACTGGATATCGGTCACAGCGTCCGCAGCATTGCGGAAAGCAAACAGGCCGCCCGCGACGACGTCACCATCCTCACCAACCTGCTGGAAACCCGCACCATCGCCGGCCCCGACGAACTGCGGGCGGAACTGAGCCGGGAGGTCTACGCCGATGATGTCAGCTCCGACCGCGACTACTTCATTGCCAAGCGGGAAGAGCAGAAACGCCGGCACAGAAAATACGGCGATACCGAATACAACCTTGAGCCCAATGTGAAGGGCTCGCCCGGCGCGCTGCGTGATATCCAGACCATCGGCTGGATCACCAAACGCCACTTCGGCCTGGAAACCACCGCGGACCTGACGCGGTTCAGCATCCTCACCGAGGAGGAGTACCAGATCCTGCTGACCGGCGAGACCTTTCTCTGGCAGCTCCGCTACGGCCTCCAGCTGATTGCGGACCGTAACGAGAACCGGCTGCTGTTCGATCATCAACGCGCCCTCGCCCAGATGCTGGGCTATCACGATGAGGGCAAGCGCCTGGGCGTCGAGTTGATGATGCAGGCCTATTATCGAACGGTGCTGGCC
>JAWVWU010000146.1:0-5956 GCA_033723595.1 Marinobacter sp.
CGAGGTCGCTCGGACCGGTGATGACGGTGGGGTTCGTCCCGTGGTCCGCGGACGCTGGTCGGCGCTCTCGTTCTTGGGAGGTTGCGACCGGCTGTCCGAACCCGACGGGGTGCGACGGGTCGTTCGATTGTTGTGAGGTTTAAACGGGGCAGGCTGATCGCTCGCGCCGAAGCGTCTGAGCAACCAGTGCCAGATTTTGGCAAGCAAAGTCATATGAAGTGTCGTTACCTTATTATTCAATTGACGACAGGCTTTCGGCTTTCCACGCCTGATCAAAAAGGGTCTGTCGCCCATAAAATGTTAACAGTGTCTGATGAAACCCAAGGGCACGTCGGGGCATTCCATCCCGCAAATACGTGTTGGCCTGAGTCAGAACATTGTGCCGAAACCGGTCGGCATCACCGGCACCCTCACCGGACAGGTTGTCGATACTGATCGTAAACGGTGATCCGGCAGCCACTGAGAATAGCCATTCCAGTGCCTGTGGTCTGATTTCAACCTGCTCAAACGCCAACTGTTGCTCTCGGGTGCGACCGTCCGGGCAGTACCAGTAACCGTAATCATGAAGCCTGCGACGTCGCTCACCTGCGATACACCAGTGGCTGATTTCATGCAGGGCACTGGCGTAATAGCCGTGTGCAAAGATAACCCTTGCCACGCCTTCGGTGTTCGGGGCCGGAATATACTCCGGTTCGTCGCCGCCTCTGACCAGTTCCGTCCGGTAAGTCGCCCGGAACAGGTCATTAAACAGCATGATAAGATCGTCTGGATGGTGATTCATGCGTACGCTATTGTGCGGCTTTACCGAAGCCAATGCCAGCGGGAACTTTCCACCGCCGTCCCAAGCGGACACCGGCGTCTGAGAACCGGGTTCCTGTCAGGCCGGGGAACATGATGTATTATACCACCAGCAATCGATTCGGGGGCTCAAGCCTCCGCGCGGCCACTTTATCAGACAGAGACTCCATGACTCCGAATCCGGTATCCGCAATGGCCTTCAGACGCTCGTACACGCCCCTGCTCAGACCTATGAAACACTGGTTCGTGCTGTTGATCATGACCGCGTTTCCCCTGATCGCGAGCGCAGGCTGGCTACCGGATAACTCAGGCTCCGGGGACGATTTCCTGCCCGTCGACCAGGCACTGCCGTTCAGCTATCGCACCGCCGATGACGGCGTTACCCTGTCCTGGAACACTGCCCACGGCTATTACCTGTACAAGGGGCGCATCACGGTCGAGGCGGCCGAGCCCGGGGTGGTCGTCGGCACGCCCGATTTCTCGCTGCCGGGCGTTGTCACCCAGGACGACTATTTCGGTGAAGTCACGGTATTCAATGACCCCGTTGACGCCCGGGTTTCGGTGCAGCTGCCGGACGGTCTGACCGAGGCTAACCTGAAGGTGACCTACCAGGGCTGTGCCAAGGCCGGCCTGTGCTATCCGCCGCAAACCCGGAAGGTGCTGTTCTATCCCGGCAACCGGGGGGACACCCCGGCGAGCACAATGTCGCCCCCATCATCCGGGGGCAACGGCACACTCAAAGACGGGGCGTCGCCGGACAGCGAGTCGGCCACGGGGCTCGCCCGCTTTCTGGACACGCAGTCGCTGTGGCTGGTCAGCCTGATCTTTCTTACTCTTGGCCTGGGCCTGACCTTTACACCCTGTGTCCTGCCGATGGTACCGATTATTTCGTCGCTGGTGTCGAGCCATAACACCCAGTCGACCGCGCACGCCCTGCTGCTATCGATCAGCTACGTGCTGGGCATGGCGCTGACCTATGCGGCGGCCGGTGTGATCACAGGTCTGCTGGGGGCAAGTTTCAACCTGCAGGCCCAACTGCAGTCGCCCTGGGTACTGGGTCTGTTTGCGGCGCTCTTCGTGCTGTTCGCGCTGGCCATGTTCAATGTCTACGACCTGCAACTACCGCGCTTCATCCGAGACCGGCTGGATAACGCAAGCCATAAGATGAGCGGCGGGCGAGTGCTCAGTGTTTTTGCAATTGGTGCAATCTCGGCGCTGGTGGTCTCTCCCTGTGTGTCCGCGCCGTTGGCCGGGAGCCTTCTCTACATCAGCACAACCCAGGATGCGGTGACTGGCGGTATCGCCCTGCTGGCACTGGGCATCGGCATGGGCATCCCGCTGATACTGGTCGCCGTGGGCGGACGCCGTCTGCTGCCGGGCAGCGGGCCCTGGATGAACGTCATCAAGTCATTTTACGGTGTCATGCTGCTGGCCGTGGCCATCTGGCTGGTTGAACGACTGCTTCCGGGGGCGTTGACGCTGGCCCTCTGGGGCCTGCTGGCAGCGATTACCGGGGTTCAGCTGGGCGCCTTTGACCCTGCAAAACCGGGGTGGCAACGGACCTGGAAAGGCCTGGGTACGGCACTGTTTGCCTATGGCATTGCCCTGCTTGCCGGCGCCCTGTCCGGCGCCGACGACCCGCTGCGGCCACTGGCACCTTTCACCACCAGCACGGTGGCCGCCGAGCGACCCGGTCCGGTCGCGAGCACGGCCGGCTTCCTGCGCCTGGACAATCCAGACGCCATTCGACAACAGCTGCGACGGGCCGCCGATCAGCACGAGCCGGTCATGCTCGATTTCTATGCCGACTGGTGCATCAGCTGCAAGGTCATGGAGCGAGAGGTGTTCAGCGATCCAGCGGTGATGCAGTCGCTAAAGCCCGTGACGCTATTGCAGCTTGACCTAACCGACAATACCGAACCCCAGCAGGCCATGCTCAATAAGCTTGGTCTGTTCGGTCCGCCGGCCATCCTGTTTTATGACCGGGACGGCAACGAACTGACCGGCGCCCGTGTGCTGGGCGAGATGGATCGGGCAGAATTTCTGCAGCATCTGGGCAGTGCAAGACAGGCTCTTGCCCTGTAGCTGTGCAAGAGAACCTGTCCGGCGCTATTGGCCCCGACGGATGTAATAGACGAACTGCTTGTCGTCGTGTGACTCGCCAACCAGCTCATGATTGAGAAACTGGCAAAACCTCGGGATGTCACGGGTTGTGGAGGGATCGGTCGCGATAACCCGAAGGACCTGCCCCGGTTCTACGTCATTAATGCGGTTGTGCAGCATCATGACCGGCTCCGGACAGAACAGCCCTTTGGCGTCCAGCTCCAGATCAAATTGACGACTTTCTTGTTCGGTCACACCCTGCTCCCCTTTCATGAGGCCGGCGCGGTTGCTGTCGAACACGCCGCGGCCGTGCTAGATTAATCAGTAACCTCTGAAAACACTGAGGTACTGTGATGATTCGGGTCATTATTGAACGCCACGTTGCGCAAACGCTCGAGTCGGCCTACGAAGAACAGTCCCGTAATCTGCTTCGTCGAGCCGTCGACGCGCCCGGCTTTATTTCCGGAGAAACTCTGGTCGATCTGGCTGACAGCAATCACCGCCTCACGCTTTGCAACTGGCGGTCCGGCGCTGACTGGGATCGTTGGTACCACTCGCCAGACCGTCACGCCCTGATGGACAATCTGATTCCCATGCTGGACCGGGATGAATCGATCACTGTACTGGCCCAGTGCTGATCAATCCAGGCGCTCCAGAAAGCAGGTAATCTCCTCTCGGTCGTGATACAGGTGCCGCGCCCGGAGACGGTGCTCCCCGGGTAAATCGGACAGTCCCTCAAGCAGGATCTGCCGACAGAGCAGCCACTCTTCGTACCGTTTTTTCATGGGCAGCTTCAGGTTGAACACGCTGTACCGGCATAGTCTTTTCGCAAACCAGTCCACCGCCAGGGCGGCTGTCTTTCGGGGCTGGTCAACAATATCACAGACCATCCAGTCCACCGCCCGATGGGGTCGCCAGTGAAATCCGTCACCCGTGACATGATCAACATGACCGCTGGCCATCAGGACCGGGTTCATAGGTCCGTTATCCACAGCGGTTACCAGCATTCCTTCTTTCACCAGTTGCCAGGTCCAGCCCCCCGGTGCCGCGCCCAGATCGACCGCTTTTTTTCCGCCGCCAAGCACGGGCAAGCGACGATCCGGAGACAGAAAGACCTTCCAGGCTTCTTCCAGCTTCAGGGCTGACCGGCTGGGCGCGGCCGCCGGCAGCCTCAGCCGCGGAATACCACCGGCAAACGGCGAGCGATTACCCGCCCGGCTCAGCCCGACGATGGCTGAACCAAAGTCAGGCAGGAAGATTTCCAGGCGGGTCGAGCGCTCACCGTCCGTCGTCGCATCCAGCAGGCCGGCTCCGCGCAATCCGCGGGACAGGGGCGCTACCCATTTTCGGGCGAAGTTCCCCAGATCACGATCCCGATTGTCTTCAGGAATCCGCACTTCAACCCGATCGCACCCGGCAATGGTCTGCGCCAGCGGTTGAAGTGCCGCCAATACGGCACCCACCCGATCTGAGGGCGGCAGCGCGATCTGCCCCAGTTGTTCAAACCAGTCCCGACTGAAGACCAACTGATCCAGCGCCACTTTCTCGAGCAGCTCTTCCGGTGTTTCATGACCGGCCAGGTTGAAGCTCAACCAGCCGTTTCCGGGCTGGGACTGGAAATACCCGAAGACGCCAGCCATTGCCGCCATATCGGTGAGCTCTCGACCGGCTTCGGTTTCAAACCCGGGCCGGCAAAACACCATCATCTGACTCATTTACGACCTGCTCGGTAATTTTTAACTGTTTAACAGCCTGAGTTGAAACCGTGCGCTACACTCGATTGCCTGAAGCCGACGTTCCAACGTTTCTGCCCGCCAGTATGCTGTCCGGCTGAAACGTCACAAGCCGCCCTGATCGGATACTGGTCATGATCCTGTGCAACAGCCGAGCTCCATTCATCATCGCCCTGGCCCTGATGCTGGTCAGTCTTGCTACCCGGGCCGAAGCAGCCCCTGCCTGCGCAGATCCGGCGCCGGTTCTTGATGCAAGCCAGGCGGCCGAACGGGCCAACCTGCTCCAGTACGTCTGTTACGTCGCGGCGCAGCCGGATGCCCCCGGCGGCAAAGCCGCCACACCGGCGAACCTGCCGCCATCGACACAGTGGCTGTCAGCCAATGGCCAGGAACTCGTGTTCGTCCATTCACCCAAAACCTACTGGATTCGCCTGTTGATCAGAAACAGCGGCTCAGGTCCCGGGCTCTGGTACCTCAAACTTCCGTATCCACCGCTGGATCAGGTGGACTTCTGGCTTGGTCATCAGAGTGACCCGGCCCTGATCCGCACCGGCGACCAGCGACCGTTTTCCGCGCGGGGCATAGACTACCGGTATTACCTGCTACCCGTCACCCTGAGTGCCGGTGAAGTCACGACGATCGACCTCAAAATTCGCAGTGCGGGGGCCATGAATATTCCCCTGTCGCTCGAGGCACCCGACTCTGTGATTGCCGACAGCAACAAGCTCACCATGACCCATGGCCTGTTCTACGGGTCGGTCGCTATATTCGCGCTGTTCAATCTGCTGCTGTTCTTCAGTTCGGGCACTGCCTACTATTTCTACAATGCGTTCTACATGCTTTCCACGGCACTGTTCCTGAGCGCGATGGGCGGCTTCGCGTTCCAGTACTTCTGGCCAAACAGCCCATGGTTCGCCAACGCAGCTGTGCCCCTCACCGAAGCGTTGAGTTCGCTCTCCATGGTGCTGTTCGCACGATCGTTTCTCGACATCGACTCGGGTCAGAGCCGGTCGTCACGCCTGCTCGTGGCGCTCGCGGCTGTGAGCATTGTCCTGCTTGGACTGGTATTCGTGCTGCCCTATACCCGCATGATCATTATCAATACCATATTCGGGCTGTTCACGATCATCTGCCTGTTCGCTCTTGGCGTCATGCGTGTCCGGCAGGGATACGGACCGGCAAAATGGTATGTGCTCTCGTGGTCCTTGATGGTGACCGGCACGTGTATCTATACCCTGGCCGCTTTTGGCTATCTGGCGGATTTCCTGGCCCGCGAGATCATGATGCAAGTGGCCGTTGGCGCCCAGGTTGTCCTGCTCAAC
>JAWVWU010000147.1:0-5946 GCA_033723595.1 Marinobacter sp.
ACCCAGGACGGGTTCCCCAGCACGATGTCAGCGTCACCGATGGCCGGTTCTGCGGCCTCAATGTTGGTCGCCAGCCGCACCTCCAGGCCAGGCAGGTCTGCCTGCCGAAGGTACCCGGCGTACTCGTCCGCATCGTGACTCAGGATCAGCAGGATATGGGGTGTTACGGTCATCTGGATAGGTCTCCCCCACGGAGTGTCAGAGCCGACGCGCTGCCTTGCCGCGAAGCTCACGCTCCAGACCCAGCACGAGGACCAGTTCAGCGGCACCTCCCAGTCGGATGGCGATATCCAGAACCGGAATCTCGCTGTTCATGTTACCTCCCTCTGCGCCGTATCGGATCTGTCTCGGATATTTCAACAGGCGACTGGCGCCACCCGTACAGTGGGTCAGAAAACGCGCCCGAAAGCAAAGTGGCACTGTGTCAGCCCGGCGACGGAACGTCCCCTCGGTTCGATGCCCTGACCTGCTGAGTACGGTTCGTATGAGAGGACACTAGACTGCAACCGGCCAGACCGGTTCGGGCCCCTCCGGGCCCTCGGGTTCGGTGCGGGCCGCGAGGTAATCGAGAATGGCCGCCTGCAACTCACTGCCCTGTCCCAGGCCCTGGTTGCCGAACAGTCGGTTGAACTCGAGCACAAACGGATACCCGCCGACCAGGGCGATGTCAAAACCGGCATGATCGACGTCCAGTTCCAGCGCCAACCTGAGCGCCAGATCGGTCGCCACCCTCGGGACCGGACTGCGGTCAATGCGTCCGCCGCGCGCTACGTTGTTGTAGAATCCCTGGTCCGACTGGGTTCGCCAATACGCCGTCACTACACGCTTGCCGACGATCACCACCCGTACATCGCGATCAATCGGCAGATACTCCTGGGCGTAGAGTACCGGCGTCCGTTCACAGTAGCGATGCCAGTCCTCCCGGTTTTCGATCAGCCACACACCCTCGCCCATGCTCGCTCTCGGCAATTTGGCAACGAAGGGGCAGGAAAGGGTATTCCAGATCCTCTCACGCTCCTCGGGGCCGTTGGGCTCAATCAGCGTCCAGGGCGTGTGGGCGGGTGCTACGGTCTGAAAGGCCCGGGTCATCTCGATCTTGTCGTGACCGATACGGTAACTGGCCACGCTGGGAAACACACGGCACTTGAGCCCGTGTACCAACGCATTCAGTTGCCAGTATTCGGGAAACAGCACCCAGTCGGCTTCCGTCAGCTGGTCCCGATGACGAAGAAACTGATCCGGTTTGAGCACCGTGGTATCGGGGAAACCGAGGGTACGGAAGATATCGAACGAAACAAAGCGCATGACGGGTGACACTCACGACAGAATGGCTCGCATTCTATGCCGGTGCCGGGCGCCCGCAAGCTTTATTTTTGCGACGCAGACAGGCGCATCGATCGGGCACCGCGGCGGCCCGGTTTCGCATCACCCGGTCAATGGCCAGCGCGGCCACGCCGGGTTCCTGACGCAGTCAGGCCGGCGGTCGACCGGGGCCTATTTGCGGACCCATTTGCCGTCCACCTGGATAAACTGCCCGGCGGGCGTTTTGTCCATGGCTTTCTGGCCGGCAACCGCCTCGACCTTGGTGACGGAAATGCCGTGCTTCTCTGCAATCCGCGCGTACTCTGCCCGCCGGGCTTCATTGATTGCGGCAACAATGTCGGCTGCATGATCACCGGACCTGACCACCGCCAGGTAACCGGTCGGCGTCTCGCCAACCAGGCCGCTCTGCTTGGCACTGTCGAGCTGCGATTTGGCGTCGTCCAGACTCATAGCGTACGCAGGCAGACTGAGACACAACACCATCATCAACGCAGCAATTCGAACCATCGATTTCATGTTTTTCTCCCTCACATTGGCAGCCACGGCTCAGAACAGGCCCTTTTCACTGAACAGGGCGTCAACGTCTTTGTCCACTTTGACATAGATCTCATGCTGGATTTTAACGTTCAGATTGACCGTGATCGGCTCCTTGGGGGCGGCCAACTGGACCGTTGGCGTACAACCGGCCATCACCGCGGCCAGCATCAGCCCCATGCCAAATAGCCCCGCACGCCGGGGCATTATCACTGTGTGTAGGCATCGCGCCATGCGAGACTCTCCTGTTTGCGGTCGCCTGTGCCTGACGACCCGGTTTATTGCCCGGTAGCGTTCTTGCGTTGTTCCATCAGCTTGCGAACCCGTTCGGTCACCGCCTCATTGACCCGACCACTCAGTTGCAGACTGGTCAGCAGCGCCGGGATATCCTCTTCCAGGTTGATATTGAGCACAATCGGCCGCCCTCTTTCAACCTCGGGGTTATTCCCCTCCAGATGCAGGCCAAGGGAGAGCGTGCCGTCCTTATCATACGCCACTGTGCTGCTGAGGGTGTCATAGTGGAAGTTCTCCATGGCCTTTGCGACCAGATCCAGAGCCTGATTGCCCTGTCCGATCAAGCGCAGCCGGTCCGCCGGCAGGGTCAGCGTGCCGCCCGGCTGGCGCGCCGAGATCCGCCCCGCCTCGATTCGAATACCGGCCGGCGGCCCTAGTAACAACGGCACCTCGCCGCTGAGTATTCCGGTACCCGCCAGGTTGTCCGCGGGATACAGGGCCATGAGCTTTGACAGATCAACGTCTGTCAGCTCCAGCAGCATCTGTATGGGAAGTTGACCCAGATTGAAGCGCCCGGGGACCACCCGGACCCGGCCACCCAGCACGTCAGCGGTCGCCAGCTCCAGCGACAGTTCGCCGCGCCCGGGCGCGGCCAGTTGCGAGTGATACTGACCGTCAAGGGTGACCGGGCCGACCGGGATGCCCGGATTGACCTCGGCCAGGGTGAGCCGGGCCCGGGATACCGCCAGCCTGTCTCCGTTAACCGAGAGATCCATATCGCCGTTAAGGCCAGACCAGGCCGTCCGGTCATACACACCGGCCAAACCGGACAGGTTCAGTCGGACGTTCAGATCAGGCTGGCCGGCAGACGGCCACTCGAGCTGTGCATCGGCTCCGAGCTGTCCTCCCGAAACCGTGAGCACGGCAGGCCAGACCGCGAGCGTTCCGGCCAGTGCCCGTGCCCCCGCCTCACCAGCCACGGCAAGCTTCGCGGTCGCGTTGATGCCACGGGCAAAGCGATCGTTCACCGAGAGATCGACGGTACTGCCGGCTTCAGCCGACAACTGGCCGTCTGCCGCAAGCGCGTCCAGACCGGCCTTCAGCACCCCCCGGAAACGCCAGGCCTGCGGCTTCAGCGCCCGGTGACGGATGGTTTTGGCTGCGAGTTCAACCGGCCCTTGAACCTGCAGTCGTTGCAGTGAGCCGCGCTCTGGATCATACCCGGCGTTCAGCGACAGCTTTGCCACGTCCGCCGTCAGGTCATCGACGCTGAGGCCAGAATCACCCGTACCGGTGATCAGCCGCGCCACACCCAACGACGAACCTTTGGCAAAGCCCAGTTCGAGTGACCTGGCATCCAGATGCCCCGTCAGGGTTGCGTCTGCCTTCACGCCCTTTAGGGTTGTGCCGCTCACCGCGATCTCGGCCAATGAGGCCTGCACCCGAAGCTGATTCAGTTGCACGGACCAGGGCGCCGATGTGGCCACCACGACGTCACCGGCCAGATTGAGGGACAATGGCCGATTGCCGGTCACGCGGACCTGCAGCGCCAGCTTGCCCGGCTCCGCTGACGGCGGCCCGGGTCTGACATGAATGGTCAGGGAGTCCGGGCGCAGCGAAGCGGGAACCCGCGCGATCCACTGGCCGGGATTGGTCACCACAACATCCGCCTGGGCGGTATCGGCCTGCCAGCGTCCCTGGTCGGTCTTCAAAGCCAGCTCAAGATCACCCTTTACGGTTGCGATGGCCGGAATCGGCCAGGCTTGTGGCAGATGGCCGCTGACGGTCAGACCACCGGTCAGCCGGCTCATGAAACGGTCATCTGCAGGGCCCTGCAACTGCCAATGGGCACTCAAACGTGCCGTCTGCGGGTGGGCCGGCAGGTCACTGAGTGACAACGGCTGCCACTGTTGCAGCCAGGCGAGCAGCCAATCTGTGCGAGGAAGCTCCGGCAGCGTGACCTGACCGCTCCAGTGCAGTAGCGGGTTATCGGCGTTACGCTGAACATGGGTCTGCGCTGTGAGGGTCTGATGACCATCGATCGCCAGCTCGGCGGTGAGCGTGAGGTCGTCCGGCAGGGTTCCGGTCAGTTCGGCCTGCGCCTGGACATGATGGTCGTCATGATCCAGCTGCAACATCAGTGCAAGTGGCAACGACGCCCCCGTCCGTTTGGCAGTCAGGGAGCCGGACAACCGGCATCGACCGCTGGCACAGGGTAGCCTCGCGTTGAACTGACTGACCGTCAGGTGCGGAGGAAGCCAGGCTGGAATCCGGTCTGGCACGGCCGGATTGGATGCGTTGCCGGGCGGTGCCGAGTCACCGGGTCCCGGTTGCAGCTCAAGATCAAGATTCCCGACCGTTAGCGACTGGACGGCCAATCCCTGCCAGCCCCAGGACCAGGTCAGGCGCAAAGCCTGGGCGGTGACAGACATCCGTTGGCCCGGCCGTGCCCTCACCACCGTAAGCTGACCCAGGTTCAGGCTGTCTGGAGACAGGTCCACACCCTGCCAGTCCAGCTGCTCAATGCCGGCCGTCTGCAGGGTATCAAGCCAGAGCTGGCGCCCGTAAAGACCGGCGCCGGTCAGCACGGCGACCAACGCCGTTATTCCCCATAATGCGATTCGCCGCCGCGTCATGATCCATCCCCGACCGTTGACTGTGCGTCGTTGCAGGTAACCGGGTCACGTCACCGGTGGCCCTGACGTCTGGTTCGCGTCGACATCGGCTCCGGGCAGGACTACCAGCTTATAATGTCCACGCCATCGCTGCTGGACACAGGCGCCTGCGCCGTTTCCGATTGACCGCTTTGCGCGGGTTTCCGACCTTCGTCGCCGCTTTTCTGAAGCCGGGCGCGCCATTTCTCGGCCTGTCCTGCCAGGCTCTCGGACAGGTCGACAATGATCTCCACACGGCGGTTTTTAGCCCGCTCCTCTGCCGTCTCATTGCCGGCAATCGGATGGGTTGCCGCATAGCCTTTAACGACCAGCCGGGTCGGGTCAATCCCGGACACCTCCAGCAGGGCGTTGGCGACCGTCGCAGCCCGCGTGGCGGACAGATCCCAGTTGGTTGCAAAATTGCCACCGGTGACCGGCACGCTGTCGGTATGGCCTTCCACCGATATCTGACCCGGAATCTTACGGAAAACATCGGCCAGCCGAATCAGCACGCCCTCGAACTCGTAGGTCAGTTTTGCCGAACCGGAGCGAAAGGAACCTCGCTCAGCGACCCGGATAATGATGCGTTTCTTGTCCTGCAAAAGCTGGATACGACCGCTGGCTATTTCACCGGCCAGCACCGTTTCGAGACGCGCCTTGTCGGCCTGCACCTGAGCATCCACCAGGGAGCTGATCTGCGAATCGATAGTCGCCTGAGCGTTATTGGTCTCGATGTTCGGAGCCTGCTCGGTGGTCGTCTGGCGCACTTCGTCGAGCGGCGTGGGCTCGGGACGGCCGGGCGAAAACTTGTCGAACACCGGCGACGTACCCATCGGAATTTCCAGAGCCGGAACTTCCCGTTGCACACCGAACGCCTTGGACAGTTCTCCGGCTATCTGTTTGAACTTTGCCGCGTCAATTTCCGAAAAAGACAGCAGTAGCACGAAGAAACACATCAACAATGACATTAGGTCGGCGAAGGTGACGACCCAGGCCGGAATGCCGGGTTTTTCCTCTTCTGGCAGTTCTTCCACGTTGGAGCAGGTCCTCAGATGAATACGTTCAGTGGGCCAACGCGATGGCCGTCAGCGCATCAGGCACCGACGCCCACTCTGGCGTGCCGGGTCACAGCGTCAGTCCGTGGCGGCTGGCTCGGCGCCCGACTGGGACTTGTCCCGTTTATTGGGCGGCAGGTAGCTGG
>JAWVWU010000148.1:0-5918 GCA_033723595.1 Marinobacter sp.
CCACCAGCACCGGCAGCAGCAAGGGCACCGGCACGCTGACCAGGGTCGCCAGCACCGCCAGCGCGTTCGCCCGCACCAGCCGCGGGCGGTGATTCAGCGCCAGCGCGGCGATCGAACGCCAGGTATAGGGTGCGCGGCCGGATAGGTCGTCTGCAGCGTCACTGGTGTTAACGCGCTGTTGTGACTGTGATTGTGATTGCAATACACCTCCCGTCAGCCCGGCTCCGATAAGTGATCGGGTTCAACCGCCCTTATGATACGCCCATTCAGACGGTTCAGCTTACTGCCATCACCGATCCCGGCCAGACAACGGCATCCCCATTTTTGCGACAGACTGGCTGGTCGCACCCGGTTGCATCTGCGATCATAACCGTCCAATTGACCCGAGCGACCCAAGACGGACCTGTGAAAAACGACTGTCACTACCACCCCGGCGATCCCGCCAAATGGCATTGTGGTGAATGCCAGCTTCACTACTGCACGGCCTGCATGCCCGATGCCGATACCCGTCGACGTCACGGTTTATGCCCGCACTGTGGCAAAGCCATGCGCTACCTGGGTGCAGCCACCGAGGTGGTACCGTTCTGGAACCGGTTATCGGCGTTCTTTCGCTACCCGTTTCACATGGACCCGCTGATTGTCATCGCGACCTGCACGCTGGTGCCAGCCCTGCTCGGACGAAACCTGATCGGCCTGCTGATTACCCTCATGTTGCTGCTGGCCCTGTTCAAATACACCTATGCGGTCATACGCCATACCGCGGAGGGCCACATGAAGCCGCCTCCCCTGGCCACCGCGTTCAGTGGCAGCGGCTTCGCCATCGTCATCCTGCAACTGGTGGTGTTTGCGGTCATGGGCGGACTGATCTTCAGCGCCGGCCTGATCGGTGGTCCGTTACTGGCCATGCTCGCCCTGGCCTTTGTGGTGCTTGCCCTGCCCGCAAGCATCATGGTGCTGGCGATGGAGCAATCGGTGAGCGCTGCGGTCAACCCGATGAACCTGGCCACGATGATCTCGCGCATTGGCTGGCCCTACTTTCTGCTCTACGGGTACATCGTGTTGCTGACACTGGCGTCGGGCGTGGCCCAGGATTTCGCCATGAATCACTTCGACCCGGGGCTGGCCCAGGTCATTGCCGGCTTTCTCAACAGCACCTTTACCCTGATCCTGTTTCACATGCTGGGGTATCTGCTGTTTCAGTATCAGGAGGAACTGGGGTTTGCCAGCGACCTGCAGGACTCACCGGACACTGAGCAGGACGGACACCGTGACCGCAGTCGTCGAGTCGACGCAGACATCGACATCAATCTCAAGGACGGTCACTACGACCGGGTGCTGGTCATCCTGCAGGACAGCCTGAAGCGGGACCCCACCAACCCCCATCGTCTGGGTCAGCTCTACCAACTGCTCAGCGCCCGACACGACACCGCCGAGCTGTACCGCCAGCATCCGCGCCTGCTGGGCTGGCTGGCCAGTCGCAGCGACGCCGAGGGACTGGTGGACCTGCTGGCCATTCTGGAGCAGGCAGAGCCGGGCTTTCGTCTCGACGACGCGGAGTTGAGCGTGCGCTGCGCCCGACTGCTCTACCAGCACGGTGATTACCGGATTGCGTTGCGACTCCTGCAGGACTTCCACAAGCGCTTTCCCGACCATGAGCAACTGGCGCCAGCGTACCTGCTGGTAGCGCAGACCCTGGCGAACGGTCTCAATCAATGGGAAAAGGCCACTGCATTTCTGAACTTCATCGGCAAAAAATGCCCGGGGCATCCGATCCACGATCAGCTGGATACCTACCTGGCCCAGGCGGCGCAGCGGGAGCTGCTCAAGGGCCCCCGGGCCAGTTTCGGGCCATCATAACCACCGCGCAACCTAAAGGGTCGGCAGCAACTGGCGGTAGTGGCTGGCCTTGGGCAGCATCTGGCGTTTTTCGAATTCTTCCGCCAACAGTCGGCAAGCTTCCGGCACCAGGGTAGTATCGGCGCTCGACCGCAGGCGCTCGAACGCTTTCTCGGCAGTCTTCAGGTCATCATGGCGCAGGCACGCAAACAGCACGCGGTTGTGATCCTCGGCCGGTAGCGGCTCGTTCGCCGCGCCCTTCGACAGATATTCCTGCCAGACCTCCACCAGCCGCTCCCACTGGTGGCGCGCGAGCGTCTGCTGCATCAGCTCGCGCGTACGCTCACGGTATTCCGGCTGGTCCGGTCTGAGCTTGGCAAGCTGATACAGATGCTCGAGCAGCACCGGCCGGTCGGGGTACTGCTGGCGAAGCGCCTCAAACTGGGGTTTGGCGAGCTTGAATTCCATCCGGGCCAGGCTTGCCATGGCCTGGGCGTATGCGGCGGTAAATCGCTCGTCCCGTTCGCTCTCTTCCGGTTCGAAAAACGTTTCGCGAACCTGCAGCCAGCTCTTGCCAAGTACCAGCACCAGAGCGGCGCCAGCCACCAGACCGCCGGCATGGGCCATGTAGGCAACACCCGGCGCATCCCCCGACCAGTAGTCGTAGACTTCCTTGGCAACCCAGACCGGCAGCAGGGCCAGTGCCGGCGCGCGGAAGTAATCAAAATAGACACCGAGAAAATAGAAAAACCGGATCCGGCGGATGCCGTAAATGGCCACATACATGCCCATCAGACCTGAAATCGATCCGGAGGCGCCCACCAGCGGTACCGGACTGTTCAGGGAAAACAGCGTAAACACCAGGCCCGACAGGACGCCACACAGCAGATAGGCCAGCAGAAACCGACCGGCGCCCAGGGCCTTTTCCACTGTAAACCCCAGCAGGAACAGGAACACCAGGTTGCCAATAATGTGCCCCCAACCACCGTGCAGGAACTGGTAGGTAATCAGGTCCGACGGGTGCACGCTGGCCGGTGTCAGACCGAACTGGTTGGCGCTCAGCCGATCCATGTAGTCGTGCTGGATGGGCAGCCGCTGCGCCTGCCAGGCCTGCTGCTGGGCGGGCGACCAGATCAGCGACTGGTTTGACTCCATGTACCGGAAGAAGCCGCGATCAGACAGCATCTGGGCGGCCAGCCAGAGCCGGGCATCCCGGGCGATCGCCTCATCCACAGCCTGGAGGTCCTGAACCCGTGAGGCATCGTCCGCCAGTTCAATCTGCCGCTGCAGGTAGGTCTCATAGGCCGGCGTCTCGAGACTGAGCAGGTTAGTGTCCAGGTAGCGGTTGACCGCGGTCGTCAGCAACCGCGAGTCGTCGCTCTGGTAGAACAGAAAGACCAGGAGACAGGCCAGCATCAATCCCAGCGTCATCCAGGGCGGACGTTTCCAGTTGATGGTGTTCTCAGCGGGGATGATCAGCATCGGTTGTCACAATTGCCCACAATTGGTCGTTTCGGGTCTGCTTTTTACCACAGCTTTGCCCGCATTTCGCGCTGAAATGGATCCTGAAGCTCGCAACCTATGAGCTATTCCACAGAACAGGAGAAATCAGCGATGTCACACCCATCCCAGTCTAATCGCCTTACGGTGATACCGTCACGGTGGCGCCAGCTGACCGGCGCGGTCATGCTCGGCACGCTCGCCGGTTGTGCGGGCAACGGCCAACCACCCGCCACCGCCGAGGCGCTGCCAGCGGCCAACGCTCACAGCACGGTAGCCGGGGCGGGCAAGGTACCGGCGGATGCACACGCCCCGGCCCGTCCCCGGAGCACTGACAAGACCCAAAACGAGGTTATCGACCATTCGCCAATTGTGGCCACCGGCCCGAATAGCAATAGTCTGCCCCGGCAGCCGGAACAACCGACCAAGGACAAGGACACCGACATGACTGTACTCGTACTGGACAACCCCGAACTGATGGCCCGGTCGGCCGCGCTGGCCAACGACTCCCTGCATGCGCTCAACGACGCCGGCGATGCCGTCCGCAGGCCTCACCAGATGCGCTTCCACTACGGATTCGACAAGCACCGGCTCAGTGATGAGGATCGTGAGATTCTTCGTGCCCACGCGGCCTACATGAAGGCTCATCCTGAAGTAATGATCGAGATCGCCGGGCATACCGATAACTTCGGCAACGAGGAGTACAACACGTTTCTGTCAAGGCTGAGGGCAAACACGGCCGCCAAAGTCCTGAAGGCCGAAGGCATCCGGGACAGCCGTATCAAGACCGTGGGCTGGGGCAGCCACAAGCCGCTGGCCACGCCCGAGGACCACGCCGCCAACCGTCGTCTGGAGCTGACCTACCACAGCGAGCAGATGGCAAAGGCGCAGTAACCCCGACCGGGCCGGGCCATGACAAGGACCGGCCCGGCCCGGTCAGCCATTCACCTGCAGCACGTTCCAGACCACCAGAACTGCCATGGCCAGCATCGAGAGCCAGGTGCAGAGGGTGCCGAACAGCCGGGCCCGGTGCGGCCCGCCCTGGCCCCTGATCATACCCCAGGCGTGCAGAAACCGGCCCAGGGTGAACACCATGCCGACCCAGTAGACCACCAGCGAACCGACCCCGTTCATCTCTCCGATCGCCATCAGAACAAGCGCCATGGGCGCGTACTCGACCAGATTGCCGTGGGCCCTGACCGCAGCCTGAAAATCCGGGTTCTCGGTGGTGCCCAGGCTCTGTTTGAACTTGAGCCGGAACATCGAGATCCGGTAGGCCAGAAACACCATCAACACAGCCAGCACACTGGCAAAGATTGCAGTAACCGGAATAATCATGATTCGGGGAACCTCTGACTGAATGTAGTGAAGAGTCTGGCCGGCCCTCGCCAACAACGGCTCTTCCTGCTGCGGGATCCAATGTGCACCGTTGCCTCAATCAACTCAAGCCGGGCCTCGTTACGCTTTTTTCAGGGCACCCACGATCGCCAGCAACAGGACGGCGCCGACCGTGGCCGTCACCAGCTGGCCCACCGTACCCATGGCCGCTAACCCCAGCAGCCGGAACACCAGACTGCCGAGAAAGGACCCGACGATACCGATGCACACATTCGCCAGTACACCAAACCCGCGTCCTTTCATGATGAGCCCGGCCAGCCAGCCCGCGATACCGCCAATCAACAGAAACAGAATCAGATTCATCGTATGCGTCTCCTTGCAACAGAGGGATCAAGTACGCCCCGAGCCCGCCTTCATGGGCGCTCGCAGCGTAATGAGGATTCCCGCAGACTGCCCTGTTTCGGACATCAGTTCAATAGCGGCGGATGCCCGGGCGATGCCCGGACGGGCGGTGTCAGAAACTGTCGATGGCGGCCTGCATCTGCCGATGACAGCGGTCCATGAGCGCAGGCAGGTCAGCGCTGGTCAGACCCGCCGTTGGCACCGGCGGCAGGATCTTGACCGCCACCGGCTGCCGACGTCCGGCCAGACCCTGCGTCCGGCCGTGATAGGGCTCGGCACAGACCATGGTAATCGGCGCACCGGAGGCAATCGCGGCGTGAAAGGCGCCTTTCTTGAAGCGCAGCAGGCCCCGGCCGCGACTGCGCGTGCCCTCCGGGAAGACCCAAAGACTTTTATGCTCACGGCGAATGGCATGGCTGGAAGCCTGCATGACCGACACCGCCTTGTGTGAACGGGCGCGATTGATCATCACATTACCGCCGAGCCAGAATACCTGACCAAAAAACGGAATCCAGGCGAGGGACGCTTTGCCCACGGTGACCGTTCTCGGCGGCAACAGATCGGCCATGATAAACAGATCATCGTTGTACTGGTGATTGGCAATCACCACCGTGGGCTGGTCCTGAGGCATGTTCCCGGCACCAATGAGAGGGCGTTGCAGTCCCAGCACCGCCCGCCCGACACGGGCAAGATAACGGCCCAGTACCCGGTTGTTTTCCGGATTGAACGGCCGGGCAATACAGATGACCAACCCCGCGAGACAGACAACTGGCACCAATACCCAGGCCGCCAATGCTCGAAACCTTCCCATTCACTCATCCCACCAAACGACTGAATCTGGC
>JAWVWU010000149.1:0-5915 GCA_033723595.1 Marinobacter sp.
CCCAACCCGATTGTCAACGAACTGGTGATCATGCCGGATATCGAGAAGCGCCTCGAAGCCTTCGTCCGGGCTGGCCACGGCATCATTGTGTTCCCCGGTGGCGTGGGCACGGCCGAGGAAATACTGTATCTGCTGGGTGTCTTGTTGCATCCGGACAACGCCGACCTGCCGTTTCCTGTGGTATTCACTGGACGCAAGGAAAACGCGGCCTATTTCCACATGATCGATGAGTTTATCCGCAATGCCCTGGGCGACGAGGCGACCAAAAAATACGAGATCATCATTGATGATCCGGTGAAAGTCGCCCAGACCATGAAAAAGGGCATTGCCGATGTCGAGACGTTCCGCCGGGCCATGCAGGACGCCTATTATTTCAACTGGATGCTGAAGATTGACCCGGTGTTCCAGCTACCGTTCGAACCCAATCACGACAACATGCGGGCGCTGGAACTGCATCGCGACCAGCCGGCCCACCTGGTGGCGGCCAATCTGCGCAAGGCGTTCAGCGGCATCGTCGCCGGTAACGTGAAGGAGCAGGGCATCCGCCAGATTCAGGAAAAAGGCCCGTTCGAGATCGCCGGCGACCCGGTGTTGCTGAAACCGCTGGAAGCGCTGCTCGAGGCCTTCGTGGAGCAAAACCGTATGAAGCTGCCCGGCTCATCGGCCTATCAGCCCAGCTACCGCATTGTTGAGGGCTGACGTCCCGGGACGTCAGCCTGGATGTCGACCCTACTGTCCGCCACCGGCGGGCAGACTGGCAAAATAGGCCGCCACGTTGGCAATGTCCTGATCACTCAGTCCGGCTGCCTGGCCCTGCATGATCGCTGCCTGGCCACCCGTGCGCTCCTTGCTCCGGTAAGCCTTCAGTGCCGAGACCAGATAGGCTTCATGCTGGCCGGCCAGATTGGGATAGGTCGGGATCGGCGAAATGCCCTTGGCTCCATGGCAGGCGGCACAGACCGCTGTGCCCTTGGCTTTGCCGGCTTCAATATCACCGGCAGCAACGGCCAGCATGGGGATTGAGGTGGTCAGGGCGAGGCTGGCAATGTACAGGTGTTTCAGTTGCATCGAACGGATCCTTGTCGTGGATAACGGAATGAACGAAGGTCGTGAATGACGGCAATTAGTCACCGCCATGAAGAGCGGCTGCCGATAACCGGCCCGCTGTTGACTATCACCATAGACGCCGGGAACGGATAAGACCAACTTAGCGGAGTTGCAACAGGGCATGACCATCCACGTTGAAGAGCATCCCGCTCGTCAGGGCAGCATTGGCGTCATTACCCTGGACGCCCCGGCCACGCTGAACGCGCTCTCCGAGACCATGATTGACCGCATGCTGGTTACCCTGGAGGCCTGGGCCAGTGACGAGCGTATCTGCCTGGTGCTGCTTCAGGGTAAGGGTGACCGGGGCTTTTGTGCCGGCGGAAATATTCGCGACCTGTACCAGGCCATCCGCGACGGCAGCAATCCGCAGCGACCGGCGCATTTTTTCAGCCAGGAATACCGGCTCGACTACACCCTGCACCGTTTCCCCAAGCCGGTCATTGGCTTCGCCCATGGCGTCACCATGGGTGGCGGGCTCGGCCTGCTCACCGGCTGTCGCTATCGTCTGGTGACTCCGGATGTGACCCTGGCGATGCCGGAACTGGCGATCGGCCTGTTTCCCGATGTGGGTGCGAGCTGGTTCCTCAATCGACTACCCGAAGGGCTCGGCCTGTTTCTGGGACTCACCGGTGCGCGACTCAATGTCAGTGATGCATTGCGCGTCGGACTGGCCGACATGGTGGTAAACGCCGACGCCCGGGCACC
This sequence comes from Marinobacter sp., assembly GCA_033723595.1. Taxonomy (GTDB): domain Bacteria; phylum Pseudomonadota; class Gammaproteobacteria; order Pseudomonadales; family Oleiphilaceae; genus Marinobacter. The sequence continues at coordinate 1,813 of JAWVWU010000149.1, forward strand.
GTTGCTTGCGCAGCTCAAGGAAACCGCCTGGACCGGCGAGGTCGCAGCCGACGACAACCGGCTCTACCGCTTGCTGAACCGGCTGGAAAACCCTATGCCGGACACATTGCCCGCCAGCCAACTGGCCGATCACGAACGGACCATTGCCAGGCTCTGCCAGGCAGAGGACCTGCCCGGCATTGTGCACGCCATCCAGCAGGAAACGATTGATTCCGACTGGTGGCAAGCCTGTCAGGCCCAGTTGCAGGCCGGCTGTCCCACCAGCGCCTGGCTCTTTCACGAGCAGCTCAAGCGGGGACGACAGCTGTCGCTCAAGGACGTGTTCAAGATGGAACTGACGCTCGCCGCCCGCTGCATCGAGCGACCCGATCTGGCCGAGGGGATCCGCGCTCGCCTGATCGACCGGTCGCAGCCACCGCGCTGGCGCTACCCGACCATCGAGTCGGTACCGGCAGAAGACGTGGACGCCCATTTCCGGTCACCCTGGCCGGACGCCGAGCATCCGCTCTGGGATCTGTGAGGCCTGCACGGTGGCACGGGGCCTCGCCGGCATCAGCTATCCGCGCCGGCCTGGATCAGCAACATCTCCAGATCGTGGTTATGAATCCGGCGGGCCAGATCCAGCGCGGTCCGGCCTTCCGGGTCCTCGTACCGGACATCGGCGCCCGCTGCCAGCAGAGACTCGGCGGTTAGCAGATCGCCGTGGTCGACCACACGCATCAACAGCGATCGGCCGTCCTGGCTGACATTGACATTCGCGCCGGCCGCCAACAACACCTTGACCACCGAGAGATTGCCCGCCATCGCCGCCAGGGTCATCGGGGTTTCGCCGCTGGCACTGCGGGCGTTGACATCAGCGCCGGCCGATAACAGGAGCTCGACCATTCGTCGCTGCCCGCTGCCGGCAGCCAGCATCAGGGGAGTAAGCTGTCCCTCGGCGGCCAGATCAGGCGAGGCGCCCTCGCTCAACAGGTACCAGGCCATACGCGGATGGGAACCGACGACCGCAACCGCCAGCGGCGTGCCCTTTTCGGTCACCACGTTCAGGGACTGGCCACGCCCGACCAACGTCTGTACCCGGTCAAGGTCGCCAGCCTCTATCGCAGCGATCAGGGGTGTGCGCGCGGAGGTGGCCGACGATTGCTCCAGATTGGCGGGGGTTGGCGCCGAGCCACACCCGGCCAGCGTCAGGGCAAGGCAGCAAATCAGGGCGCAGGCATCCATTCCATGGGGTTTCATGAACGTCGATTCTCACTTGGGAACTGTGCCGCTATTGTGCGGGGGGCCGGCCGTGAAATAAATCGAGCCGGTCACAAGTTAGCGAGGGTCTGATGTCCGGTCACGGTTATCGTCGTATGTCATGACCGACGCGGCCAGTCGGCGCAGCCTTCCCTCGCCGTGGCTGCGTCCGTCGCAGTTACCGGCGGCCTGCACCCCGGCCCAGCGCCAGCCCTGCAGCACCAGGCGACTCCACAAGGTCGCGTCCGGGTCCGCGGCTACCCGCCCCGCCACACCGGGCTGGCGACTCAACCGCTTCAGGGCCAGCAGGCTGAGTTCAAACCCCCGATGCCCCTGGCAAAAGGCCGTCAGTTCGCGCCGGTCTGCACAATCCAGGGGAGCGCCCGGTCGCAGCCAGGCGGAGATCGCCAGCACCAGTGGGGGGGCAAGCTCCGGCCAACAGACCGGCAACAGAGTTTGCCAACTGTCGGCAAAACGCTCACCGACCTGCGCCACCAGTTCTGTGCCCGCTGCCGAAATCGGCGCCATAACCTGAGCCGCGTATTCACCACTGCTCGCCTCCCGGGCCAGACCCAGACGCAGTAGCTCAGCGCCGGTGCTTCGCCAGAAGGCCAGCAGGTCCTCACTGGCGCCGAAACTGGCACCGACGGCATCCAGTGTTTCAGCCTGCGCCCACGCCCGGGCGACAGCGACCAACTGCTGCCCGACGCCGCCACGTCGCCAGCGCTCGCTCACGGCCACCCGCACCACCCGCAAACAACGCAGCGTGGCCGCCTCGGCCACACCACTGTGGTGCGCAATCGACTGGGGTAACAGGTGCCCGCGCACCCGGCGATGACCGGCCATGACATCGGCGGCCAGCGCCCGGCCAAGGCCACCTTCAACGGTACCCCACAGCACCCCGACCAGGGTGTCATTCACGCGTGCCACCCAGGTATGTGCAGCCGGGTCATCCAACCACTGGCGCACGTCGCCGGGGGTTGTGCGGTAATGGGCGTTCACCAGCAGTCCGAACGCGGCCGCCAACTCGGCTTCGGTGGCCTCGGCCGGCTGCCAGGACTGGATGGTCAGCGCGCCGTCAACGGCTGGATCGCCTGCTTCGGCATTGAGCAGAAACAGCCGGTTAACCAGGGCTTCGAGCGGGTCTGACGACGACCAGCGAATCGGCTGGACCAGCGTTCGGTGACGCCACTGCGGCGTATAGCGATCCAGCACCCGACGAAACCGCAGGGTAAAGCCGCGACCCGCGCCCTCGTAGCCGTGCACGGTGGACGCGAATACCACCCGGGGCCAGCCCAGCAGAATGGCCTGCAACTGTGGCCCGGGGATCGCCGCGGCCTCGTCAACCATCACCAGGACGGCCTCAGGCCGCTCCTGCAACAGCTGATCAACAGGTTGAAACCGCAGGCAACTGCCGTTTTCCAGGCTGATGCTGTGTTCATCCGACCGGCGAAGTGCCACGCCGGCCTGTCGGCGAGCGTGTCGAAACAGGGTGCGGACGGCTGCCGGCGATGGCGCCGTCACCAGAATCTGCCGGGGTGAACCGGGCACGGTGTCCCGCAGCACATTCATGGCGGCGATGCCCAGCGCAGCGGACTTGCCCCGGCCCCGATCGGCGGTCATCACCAGCGGCCGTCGCCGCCGGCCCCGCGCCACCTGCTCCACCGCGCGGATCGCCGCCTGCTGGTCGTCTGTCGTGCCGGGTTCGAATACCGGCGCATCGGTCGCCCGGGGCGCAAGCAGCGGCGGGTCGGTCCGCGCCGGAAAGCCACGGACCACCGCATCGTCCTCCGCCAGACACCTTGCCATACGCTGGGCAAACGGATGCACCGGCGCGCCATCCAGACCGGTGCGTGAGTAGTCCGGGTCCGCAAAGCGTTGCCAGTTATCCGGATCGGGCATCAGCCAGAACCATAACCCGCCAGCGGAGAGCGTACCGGTGAGAATCGCCAGGGCATCCGGTGAGTTGCCCTGCCAGCCGTCCCACACCAGTATCGAACAGTCCCGCCCAAGCCATTGCCGGCTCTCTGACTGGCTGACGGTGGTCAGCGACGCCGCCGGCTTATCCGCCGCCGGCCCGAACCAGACGCCCGTACCGGTGTCGAGCCCGGCCAGGCACTGACGGACCCAGGCCAGCGATGTCTGCCGGTCGCCGCCCAGCAGCACCAGCCGCCGTTCGCCACGCGCGGCAAGCTGTCGCTGGAACTGCCGCCAGGCGTCCGCATCAGCGTGCATCAATGTCAGCTCAGATCAATGGCGTGATGCTTGAGGTCGCCCAGGTCGCACAGTTCCAGCGCCGCCTGGTGGGTTGATCGCAGCTTCACCCGAGGGGCACAGCCGGCCTCAAAGGCTTCCTGCCAGCGTCCGGCACACAGACACCAGGGATCACCCGCTTTCAGGCCGGGAAAGCCGAACGCCGGGACCGGCGTGCTGAGGTCGTTGCCGCGGGCTTTCGAAAACGCGAGAAAATCGTCGGTCACCACCGCACACACTGCGTGCAGCCCGGCGTCGTCGGTGCCGGTATTGCAGCAGCCGTCCCGATAGAAGCCGGTCTGCGGGTCGAACCCGCATGTTTCCAGGGTCTCGCCCAATACGTTAACGGACTCTGCCATGGCCATGATGCATCTCCTGTGATTGCTGCCCGATGAATCCGGGGACGCTCATTATGGGTGACGGGTGTCCGCCATGCCAATTGGCGATTACAATGCGGCCATGCCCACCGACCTGCCCGATTTTCTCACCACTGAACAGCGCGCCATCATTACCGCCGGCTTCGAGCACGCGCTCATCACGGCCGTAGCCGGCAGCGGCAAGACCTCAACCCTGGCCTGGCGCATCCGCTACCTGCTGGAGCAGGGGTACGA
>JAWVWU010000150.1:0-5873 GCA_033723595.1 Marinobacter sp.
CAGGTGAATCAGAAAATCCATGCCGTGGACCCGCAAATCCACCGTCCTGCTCTGTTTCTGGGTAAGCGTTTCAGCAACTGTTTCTGGCCACGGGGGTGTCTCACGAGGGTCGTGCCCCTGCAGAAGCCCGGACAGCGACATACCGATCAGGCTGGGGCGGGGCTCGTGAAACCACTCCTCGATATGACCATTGATGAACTGGATGATACCCAGGGCATCGGCCACGATGATGCCGTCCGGCATCTTCTCAAAACTCCGACCGATGAAAGCCTGCATTCGGCTGAGGCGCTCGGTGGCCCGGCGAACCCGTTCGATTCTCAGGTAGAAATTATCCCGTACGCCATCCGTCTCGATGGTCGTGGTCTGGCTGTCGAGCGTCAGGCGGTTCAGGTAGCGTTGGCTGGCCTCCCGCGTCAGGTCGGCAGGCAGGGTCAGGCCCAGCTCGTAGATGTCCTCGTCCCGCGTCAGACGTATCCAGCTTTGTGCATCCCGATGCTGCCATTGCCCCATAATCTCCGTGGGTGGTCGATCATTGGCCGTCATCCGGTATGCGGCGAGCTGTTCCTGATTTCGGCTCAACCACCAGCCCTGGGCCTGCAGGAGTGATTTCAGCTGGTCGAGCAGTTGCTGGGGATGACGCTGCCAGGGTTCCGGCAAACTGAGCTGCTCACCGCGCCCCAGTTCGTCCAGTTGCCGGTTAAGGAACTGGTTCGTCATGGCCAGTCGGAATGTGGTCCATAACGGCGAGGCAATCAGCGTTACGAACAGGGCGCTGGCAACCGGGATGTGACGGTGAGCGACCAGTAGCGTCGTCGCCATCAGCAAGACCAGGGAGATGAAGACGCTGCCGCACAGTGCCAGGGTCGGGAGTGGTCTAAGCCGGGGGAGAACCAGCGCAAGCAGTGCGATGGTCAGAAGTGGCAACCACCAGTCGAGCCCACGGTCGACGCGTTTGATCAGGTTATGGGTGACCAGGGCCGAGTAGGTGTTGGCATGGAATTCCACGCCCGACATTGGCCGGCCGTGGCCGGAAAACGGCGTTGGCAGATTGTCCCCGAAGCCGGGCGCCGTGGCTCCCACGAAAACCGTTTTGCCGGCAAACAGCCGGGTCTCCGGCGGTGAGTTGAGCACATCAACATATGAATAGGTGGGCAGCGTACTGCCGGCACGACCGGTCACCGGCACCTCGACAAAGTCCCGGCGTACGTTGACGTACGGTGAGACGGAATCGGCCGGTTCATGATCAAACCCGGTTTTTACGCCGGACAGTCGGGCGGCCGCGAGGGACAGGCTGGGCCACAATACATCACCGAGGCCGTTGTAGAGATACAGCCCCCGGGCCAGTCCATCACCGTCCAGTTCCACATGGGCATGGCCAAGGGCAGCCGCGGCCCGGCTGAGTTGTGGGACCGGCAAGGCTTCGCTGATGGGCTGCCCGGTCGCCCGGGGCGCAAAGTGCAGCGGCAGGATTACCTGGCCGTGCTCGGACATGGCCTGGGCGAGCAGGGTGTCGTCCGCCGCTGGTTCTGGAAAGAGCACGTCGAAGACAATGGTTTTGGCACCCGCTGCCCTGAGTTTACGAATCACCTCGGCGTGGGCGGCTCGCGGCCAGGGCCACCGTCCCAGCGTTGCCAGGCTTTTGCGATCGATGGCGACGATGGCGACATCATCCGCCAGTGGAGCGGGGAAGGTTGTGATCAGGCTGTCATAAAGCCAGTTGTTGAAACGCTGCGGAATGGTCGAAAAGTGCAGCAGTGCCAGGCAGACCAACAGTGGCAGGGCCAGTGTCCAGGAGGAATGTGTATGGGTAAACCAGTCCCGCTTCATGGGCCCTACTGTGTTGGTGAGGCGAAGAGTCAATCGATAAACAGCTCCCGTCCGGGTCCCCAGCGACTTGCCAGAGGTCCTTCAGAAAGTGCTTTAAGTCGCACAAAATAACGCCTACCGGGAATCAGACGCAAGGCCGCCGTGGTGCCACTGACCGTTGCTTCCTTGACGATGTTCTCGAAACTCGGGTCCTCGGACAACTGCAAGCGGTAGTTTTTGGCGGTATCGACACTTTGCCAGAATATTCGGACCTGACTGTCGATGTAATTCACGTTGATGATGCGCGCCGGCGGCAGCGTGCCGTTGATGACAAAGCGAGCGGGCGTGCTGGTGGCCACGGAATTACCGCCGGCCTCGGTGACCACCCGCCAGTAGTACTGGCCGGGGCTCAACGGACGGGACGGCAATGCTGTGTTATCCGGCGCCCATTCGCTGGTCGCAATGACATCGGCGAAGTTGTCGGTTTCCGCGATCTCGATATGACCGACCTCATTGTTGCCCTGGTACTGCCAGCGGAACTCGGGCATGTCGTCGTCAACCCGCGTATCGTTAGCGGGGCTCAGGTTCGTGGCCGCACTCGCCTGTAGGGCAATGTCCACTGACTGTTTACTGGGCATGCCCGGGACACCACCACCGTTCAGCGCGGCAACCTGCACGTCGTAACTGCCGTTATCGAGATAACTCAGAGCAAAGTCGCTGGCATTCGTTTGTTCGCTCATTACCCGATGGCCCGTTGCTTTGTCATAAACATCAATCTGGTGCAGCTGGGCACCGTCATTGGCCCAGCTCAGGGTGGCCGGCAGACGGTTAATACTCGCTGCCAGCGACGACGTTTGAGGCGCTGGTGGCAGTTTGCGGATTTCCAGCGATCCCGCGCCCCGGGTCAGAACGGTTGCGCTGTAACCGGCCGGAATCTGGCGCGTCGTCCCCGGCGGCCCGAACGCGACGACGCCCTTTGTTACCTGAAGGTGAGTCTCACCGGGCTGTGTCTGCAGAGCGAATGCCGTGCCGCGCACCGCCGCAATGGCCGAGGGTGTCTCGATTTCGAAGCGCGCGCCCTGATCAACCAGCGGCGTCACTTCGGTGCTCAGCGCGCCGCGCTCGAGGCGCAGTCGGGTATCAACCATGCCGGTCCGACCAAACTGGGTCAGCCGGTTGAAGACCATGTGCGTGGCCGCTTCCAGGTGAATAACGGAATCGTCCGCCAGTCGGATCGTGGCGTTGCCTTGCTGGATAAAGACCTGATCACCGACGCCAAGCCGTTGTTCGGGGCGCAGGGGTTCTCGGCGGGTTGTCCCGAAATGCTGAACCTGGCCCTGACCAGTGACACCGACAACGGTCGCCGGCTCGGGCTGTTGGGCTAGCCAGGCCATCGGTATGTTCAGGCTATCGCCCGGGGCGAGCTCAGTGGGGGATCTCAGGTGATTGTAAGCGGCCAGTTGCTGCGTTGTGTAGGCCGGCGCCAGCAGCCCCTGAAGCGCCTGGGGAAAGGATTCGCCGGGCCGAAGCGTGTAGACCCATTCGGCAGCGGCGGTATTGGTCGCCCGGGTCACGCTGCTATTCTGGGACCCGCGCGCGATCGACAGTTCCGCCATCGCACTGGACGACAGGGCCAATGCGAGGGTGAACAGACAGAACATAAGCCGGCATGAGGGTCGTTTGACGAACCGGCTGTTGAGCGGGTTGGACACTAGTCAGCCTCGACCATATCGGTGTCTTCAGGAATAACGGTGGTCATCGCCTCGAGGCGGTAGCCACGCTGATAGATGGTCTTGATGCGGAAGCCGTTCTCCGGATTGAGCCCCATCCGCCGGCGCAATCGGCTCATGTGGGTGTCGACGGTCCGGGTGTTGATGTCACGCGTGACTCCCCACACGCGCTCCAGCAGGACTTCCCGGGTCAGCAGGCGCCCCTGGTTCTGGAACAGGAAGAGCGTCAGGTCGAAGTCTTTGTCGGTCAGCGTCAGCGGCTCATCGTGCAGCGTGATTATCCGTCGCTGGATGTCGACGGTGAAGGGACCGTAACTGACCAGCTCTTTTTCAGATTCCGGGTTAATGCGGCGCGCAAGGGCGTTGATTCGCGCCATCAGTTCGGCCGGTCGCGCAGGTTTGGACAGGTAGTCGTCGGCCCCGGCATCCAGAGCCTCGACGATGTCCTGTTCGCTGTCCCGCTGGGTCAGGAAGACCACGGGAATGGGCCAGTTCAACTGGGCGCGTACGTCTTTCAGCACGTCAATGCCGGACATGTCCGGAATCTGCCAATCGAGAATCAGCAGGTCGAAGCTGTGGTGCTGTACCGCGCTCAGGAACGCCTGACCGGTGCCATAGTCCTGACATTGATGCCCGCGTTCCGCGAGAATGGCCCGGATATGCTGGGCCTGTTCGCGTTCATCTTCGAGCAGCGCGATTCGCATGTGTGTTCTCCTGCGCGGTTTTTGGAATACGAATGGACGGGCGCGGTACCGCGGCCAGGCCAGGCGCCATTGTGACAAATCGACCGCGCGCGTTCAGTGTCATTGTGTAGAGTTGCGTAATCAGAGGTTCCTGAGCGCGGGCCGGCCGTTATCGTCATCTACTGTTTGTCGGCAGCCCGGGTAATTACTGCAGCCCCAAAACCAGCCTTTTTTGCCCTGGCGGCGAACCAGAGGTGAATAGCAGTGGGGGCAGGGGACCGGTTTCTGGCCGGTGCCATCGGTCGGCGCGGTGATTTCAATCGCCCGGGTGCCGTTGCAGTCGGGAAAACGCGAACAGGCATGGAATTCACCGTGCTTGCCGCGCCTGGGGACCATGGGCGCCCGGCATTTCGGGCAGTGGATGCCGGTGGCTGTGCCAGTTGTCGATGGGTCGGATACGCGGGCGGGCGCCGTCAGAAACCCGCTGATCTGTTGGCGAATTTGTGCCATGAACGCCCGCGGGTCGCCGTCGCCCTGCCGGATTCGCTCCAGGCTTGCCTCCCAGAGTGCCGTCATGTCCGGTTGACTGATTGCCGAAGGCAGCGCATCAATCAGCGCGTTGCCTTTGGCAGTGGCGCGTATGTGGCGATGGTCGCGATACAGATAATCCCGCTTGAACAGGGTTTCAATGATACTGGCCCGGGTGGCTTCCGTGCCCAGCCCGTCGGTCTCGCGCAGGGTTTTGCGCAGGGCCGGGTCACTGACAAAGCGCGCAATGTTGGTCATCGCTGACAGCAGGGTGGCGTCGGTAAAAGGAACTGGCGGCTGGGTTTTATGGTCGGTGACCTTGCTGCTGTCGCAGAGCACCGGCTCGCCCTTGTCCAGTCGCGGCAGCGGTGGTTTGGCCGGCTCGGAGGACGTTTCCCGCCGGCGAATTTCCAGATTTTTCCAGCCCGCGGACACCACCCCGGTTTCGGAAGCGCGGAACCGGTGTTCGCCGATGGCCAGAGTGAGCCGGCCTTCCCGATGGACCGCGTCGGCAGCAAACTGCATCAGGTAGAATCGGCTGACGAGGTCGTAAATCCGTCGCTCGCGCGGGTCCAGGGTCCCCGCCGGCCGATTGCGGGCCGTCGGTATGATGGCGTGGTGCGCATCGACCTTGCTGTCGTCCCAGGCTGCACTACGTCTGGTGGTATCGGCGTTCGCCGCATGAGAAGCCAACGTCGGCTCGATCCGGGTAATCGCCTCGATCACTGTGCTGGCCTGTTGCAGATGCTCCTCCGGCAAGTAGCGACAGTCCGATCGTGGGTACGTGATCAACTGATGTTTTTCATACAGGGACTGGGCGGTATCGAGCACGTCTTTCGCACCCATCTGAAACAGCCGTCCAGCCTCAATTTGCAGCGCCGAGAGCGAGAGTGGCAAGGGCGCCGGCTCTTTTCGATCCCGGAAGCGCGCTTCGGTGATCGTGCCGGGTCGACCCTCTACTGCGGCAGCAATCTGGCCGGCAACAGCCGCGTCCAGAAGCCGGTCTTCGTCGTCCAGGGCTTCACGAAACTGTTCATCCACCAGCCAGCGCGCGGTAAAGGGCTCGTTGGCCTCGCTCTCGAGAGCGTGGCAGGTCACGATTACCCGGAAAAAAGGTTGGGACTGG
>JAWVWU010000151.1:0-5848 GCA_033723595.1 Marinobacter sp.
ACATCAAGGCCCGCAACACGGCCATGGCAACCCTGGACAAAGCGGCGTTTGCGCTGGAAGGCCGTATCGGTATCGAGGACGACCTTTACGCCACCAACTCGTTACTGCGGCAGATTCGCCAGTATGAACGTAACTTTCTGGTCAATCATGACGAGGATGTGGTGAAGACGTTTGATGTGACCGCCGACCGGGCCCTGGCCACCATCAAAAGCTCGGCCATGGACGACGATCTCAAACAGCCGATCGAGGACATGTTCAAGACCTATGTGGATGACTTCCACACCACGGTGACCCTGCTGACCAAAAGCCAGCAGACCCAGGAACAGGTGAGCCAGAGCACCGACGCCAGCCTGTCGGCCGCCAACACCCTGCGCACCGTGCAGCAGGGCAAAATGACTCGTGACGAGCGCTCTGCGATGGTGCTGATCCTGACCTCTGCCAGCATTGTCATTGTGCTGGGCATAGTGCTTTCCTGGTTGCTGACGCGGAGCATCGTAAGACCCGTGCGGGAGGCCGTGGAGCTGGCCCGCAAAGTCGCCTCCGGTGACCTGCGGGACAGCATCCACAGTGACCGCGGTGATGAGTTCGGCCAGTTACTCAGAGCGCTGGGATCGATGGTCTCTGCCCTGCGCGAGCTGGTGCAGGAAATCAATACCAGCGCCAACGAGATTGCCTCGTCGGCGGAAGAGCTGTCGACCGTCACCGATCAGACCAGCGCCGGCATCAACCGCCAGCGGGATCAGACCGATCAGGTTGCAACGGCCATGAACGAGATGGTCGCCACGGTCAACGACGTCGCCCGCAGCGCCGAGGAAGCCTTCAGTGCCGCCGGTAGCGCCAGCGACAAGGCCAACTCCGGCGAAAAGGCAGTCGAGGGGACCCTGTCACTGGTGACCAGCCTCCACGACGAAGTGGCCAAGGCCATGACCCGCATCCAGGGCCTGCAGGCCGATACCCAGAATATTGGCTCGGTGCTGGATGTGATCAAGTCGGTGGCGGATCAGACCAACCTGCTGGCCCTGAATGCCGCCATCGAGGCCGCCCGGGCCGGCGACCAGGGCCGCGGCTTTGCGGTGGTCGCCGATGAAGTGCGCGCGCTCGCCAAACGGACCCAGAATTCCGCCTCGGAAATTGAGTCACTGATCACCCAACTGGTTGCCAGTGCCGGCGATTCGGTCAAAACCATGGAGGCCGGCTCGACGCTGGCCAACCGGACCCTCGAAAATGCCCGGGATACCGGCCAGGCGATCACCGCCATTGCCAGTGCCGTGAACGATATCCGACAGTTCAACAGCCAGATCGCCACCGCCGCGGAACAGCAGACATCCGTTGCCGAGGAGATCAACCAGAACGTCACGGTGATTCGGGATATCGGTGACCAGTCTGCCACCTCGGCGAATCAGGTGGCCGGTTCCAGCAATGAGCTGGCGCGACTGGCCGAGGGGCTGCGCGACAAGGTTGCCCGTTTCAGCGTCTGAGCCAGCGGCCGCCGCTCCCGCCCGGAGAGGCGGGGCGGTCCGCGCCAGAGGCGACCAGAGCGGCAAAACTGGCGCGGGTGTTGCTGTGTCCCTGACACCTTCACCCGTCGCGCAGGACAACCCACTCATGAACAAGACCGACACCGCTCTGCTCAACATTCTGATCAAGGATGGCCGCACCTCCTATGCCGACATTGCCCGCCAGCTGAACGTCTCCCGCGCCTATGCCCGCACCCGGGTCAACGCGCTGGTGGAAGAGGGCATCGTCGAGCAGTTCACCGTGGTGGTGAATCCGGAAAAGCTGGGCAAGGTCATATCGACCTTCGTCGACGTCAAGGCAAGGCCCCAGAACATTGAAGAGGTGGCGCGGGAACTCGCCGCCCGCCCGGAAGTGGTCAGCCTGTACATCATGACCGACCTGAAGAGCCTGCATATCCACACCCTCACAGACAGCTACGAAACGTTCAACGAATTCGTCCGCACCTGCCTGTTCGAACGGGACGACATCCTCGCCGTCGAGTCCAGCGCGCTGCTCAAGCGGGTCAAACACCGCCGCGGTGGCGCACGATTGTAAACTGCTCCGGGCCCCGTATGAGCGCTCCAAAGCGGGGCGCAGGAACACAAACGGGGCAACGGTTTACAAATGGCAGGCAGCGGTCGATCTCCAAGCTCACTTGTTCGCAATGTCGACCGCAAACCGCGGCAAAATTGCCGCTTTATTAACCAGACCCATCAGATGTAAATCGTTTGGCTGACATCTGCGCCTCATTGCGAGGCAACCTGCAAAATCGCCCTCCCGCACCTCGACTCTCAAAACCCATTGATAATTCTAACGAATTTTTAATATTCCGGCGTTGGCACGGCATCTGCGTAGTCGAATCAGACCGATGGCGGCACCCGAGCCATCACGATCCCGCAGGTTTTGAGGAGATATCAACCATGAGCATAGACCGTCGAAAGTTTCTCGGCGCAGCGCTGGCCTCCACGGCCACTGGCCTGACGCTGGGCGCCTCCAGCGTGGCCCGCGCCGCCGTATCGAAAGAATCCTTCAATCTGAAAATGACCAACGCCTATCCGCCCGGCGCGCCGTTCTACGTGCAGGGCCCGGGGTCGCCAATGGACTTCTGCAAGAAGGTTGGCGAGATGTCCGGCGGCCGGCTGAACATCCAGCACTTCGCCGCCGGCGAGCTGATTCCGGCGCTGGAAGGGTTCAACGCGGTTTCCTCCGGTACCGTTGAGATGAACGCCGCCAACGCCTACTTCTGGGCCGGCAAAATCCCGGCTGCCCAGTACTTCACCACGGTGCCGTTCGGCATGAACACCCAGGGCATGAATGCCTGGCTGTATCAGGGCGACGGTCTGAAATTGTGGCATGAGATCTACAAGGAACACGGCCTGATCGCCTTCCCAATGGGCAACACCGGTGTCCAGATGACCGGCTGGTTCCGCAAGCCGCTGGAAACCGTGAAGGACCTGGACGGCCTGAAAATGCGCATTCCGGGCCTGGCGGGCAAAGTCTACAGCCAGCTGGGCGTCACCGTACGCCTGCTGCCCGGTGGCGAAATCTTCCCGGCCCTGGAGCGCGGGGTGATCGATGCCGCCGAGTTCGTTGGCCCCTATCAGGATCGTCGCCTGGGCCTGCACAAAGCGGCCAAGTATTACTACACCACCGGCTGGCACGAGCCCACAAACGTCACTGAACTGCTGATCAACCTGAAAACCTGGGAAAGCCTGCCCAAGGATCTGCAGATGATCATCCAGGCCGCGGCACAAGCCAGCGTGGTCGAAAGCCTGTCCTGGTCCGAGTCGGTCAATTCCGATGCGCTCAAGGACCTGGTCGAGAACGAAGGGGTCATCGCGCAACCGCTGCCAACCCCCATTGTCGACCGGCTTCGTGAGGTCACCTTCGACACCCTGGAAACCATGGCCGCTGCCGATCCGCTGACCCGCAAGGTACATGACTCGTTCATGGCGTTCCGCAAGAAACACAAGGAGTGGGCGTCCCTGAGCGAAAAACCGTTCCTGGAACTGTAACCGGAGCCTGGCCATGACTGTGCTGATCAAGCGTATCGAATGGCTGGTGGAACTGATGGGTGGGCTGGCACGCTTTTGCGTGCTGGCCCTGGTTCTGCTGGTTGCCACCGACGTCATTCTTCGTTATCTGTTTTCCATTGGTCCGGTTTCACTGCAGGAACTGGAGTGGCACCTGATCTCACCGATCGCTCTGCTCGGGCTGTCCTATTCCATGAAACACCGGGCCGATGTGCGGGTGGATTTCCTGTATGACCACTTCAGCGCCCGCACCAAGGCGATGGTTGACCTGCTGGCGTCCGCGCTGACGGTCGCGGTCGGTTTGCTGATTGCCAAGCTGGCGCTGCACTACGTGGCCCAGTCCTACCAATTGGGCGAAGGCTCGCCCGACCCGGGTGGCCTGACCATGCGCTACCTGCTGAAGGCGTTCATTCCGATCGGGTTCAGTCTCCTGGCCTTGCAGGGCATTGCGGACTGTCTGACATCCATTCAGCTGCTGCGCCGTCCCGCCAGAGTCCGGACTGGCGCACCCACAACATCAACGGCGGGTAGCGCATGACCGGTAACGAATGGCTGGTGCTGGGCATGATCGGTGGCTTCCTGGGGTTGATGCTGCTCGGCATCCCGGTGGCCATTTCGCTGGCGGTCTCGGGCTTTGTGGCCGGCTACCTGGGCTTCGGCTCAAGCCTGTTCAACCTGATGCCCGCGCGTCTGTACGGCGTGGTCACCAACTACACACTCTTGGCGATACCCCTGTTCGTGTTCATGGGGGTGACGCTGGAGAAGTCGAAAGTCGCCGAGGACATGCTGGAAACCATCGGCAAGGCCATGGGCGGCCTCAATGGCGGCATGGGCCTGGCCATCATTCTGGTCGGTGTGCTGATGGGTGCTTCCACCGGCATCGTCGGTGCAACCGTGGTCACCGTGGGGCTACTGACACTGCCGGCGTTGCTGCGGCGGGGTTACGCCCCCAGCGTTGCGTGCGGCACCATCTGCGCGTCCGGCACCCTGGGGCAGATTATCCCGCCAAGCCTGGTGCTGATCCTGCTGTCCGACATCGTCGGGAAATCCGTGGGCACCCTGTTTGCGGCCGCGTTTATTCCGGGCCTGGTGCTGGCCATTATCTACATGCTGTACATGCTGCTGCTGGGGGTTTTCAAGCCCAACTTGGTACCGGCCATCCCGGCAGAGGAGCGGGCTCTGACCAGCGGCAAGCAGTTGGCAAAGGATCTGGTCATGCACGTGGCGCCGCCGTTGTTGCTGGTGATTGCGGTCCTCGGCTCGATCGTCGGCGGGATCGCCGCACCCACGGAAGCGGCCTCGATGGGCGCCCTCGGTGCACTGCTGATCGCCCTGGTGGCCCGCGGACTGGATCGCAAGCTGATCCGGGAAACGCTCCATGGCACGCTGGTGATTTCGGCGATGGTGTTCTTCATCCTGCTCTGCGCCCAACCGTTTTCCCTGTCGTTCCGGGGCCTTGGCGGAGAGCAGATGGTTCACAGCCTGTTTGAAATGCTGCCGGGCGGCGAATTCGGCGCCATCCTGTTCCTGATGGCACTGCTGTTTGTGCTGGGTTTCTTCCTGGAATGGATCGAAATTTCGTACATTGCGCTTCCCATGTTTCTGCCGGTGTTTATAAACTACGGCACCGACATGGTCTGGCTGTCGATCATGGTGGCGATGAACCTGCAGATGTCGTTCCTGACGCCGCCTTTCGGCTGGGCCCTGTTTTTCCTCAAGGGCGTGGCGCCGCCGGGGGTGACCACCCGCGACATCTACGTTGGCGCGATACCGTTTGTTTTGCTTCAATTGCTGGCTTTGGTCGTTATCTTCCAGTTTCCGTTACTGGTCACCTGGCTACCCGACGCCATTGGCTGGTAACCCCAACTCAGGATTCACTGCATGACTATTCTGTCTGATCACTCCGTGGGCTGGCTGTTGGCCCTCGCCCTGTCGCTGGTCGCCACCGGCATCATCGCCGGCATGATGGCGGGTCTGCTGGGTGTCGGCGGCGGCATCGTGATCGTTCCCGTTCTGTACCATCTGTTCACCCTGCTCGGCATTGATGAGGCGGTCCGCATGCACGTCGCGGTCGGCACGTCGCTTGCGACGATTATCCCCACCTCGATCATGTCGTCCCGCTCCCACTTCAAGCGCGGCAGCCTGGACCCGGCCCTGCTCAAACAGCTGATCCCGGGCGTGGTCGTGGGCGTCATCATCGGGGCCATTCTCAGCGGCTACGCCAGCGGCGTTGAGTTGACTGCGGTGTTTGCCACCATTGCCCTGCTGGTGGCACTGAACATGGCCTTCAAGAAAGACGGCTTCAGCGTGCGCGACGG
>JAWVWU010000152.1:0-5782 GCA_033723595.1 Marinobacter sp.
CATCGCCAACAGGTCATCGCCCCGGCCGGACCGACGGTAGGCCGGGCTGACCGCGAAACAGGACAGCTCACCGACCTGATCTTCAGGGTAGGCATACAGGGCGGCGCAGCCGACGATGGTGCCGTCCCGCTCTGCCACCACGAAGCAGTCGATTTCCGTTTCCAGAAGCTCCCGGGACCGACGAACCAGGATGCCCTGTTCCTCCAGCGGCTGGATCAACTCGACAATACCGCCAATGTCCTCGACCCGGGCGCGACGAATCTGCTCGTAGTTGTCATCACTGACCAGCGTGCCGGACCCGTCACGGGTGAACAGCTCCTCCAGCAACGCGCCGTCCTCGCTGTAGCTGATGATGTGAGCCCGCCTTACCCCTTTGACGCAGGCATCGCAGGCAGCTTTGAGCAGGTCCTTGTCGGGACTTTCGGCGTCGGCACCGGCCAGCAGGTCGCAGGCCTGGCGTACGGTGAGCTCCCGCACCAGAGCACCGGCTTCATCGAGCACCCCGGTGTGGGCATTGTAGATAATCAGCTTTTCAGCCTGCAGGGCGGCGGCCACCTGGCTGCCCACGTCCTCGTAGGACAAATTGAAGGCGTCCCCGGTCGGGGAGTAGCCCAGTGGCGGCAGCAGCACGATATGCCCCATCTCCAGCAGCTTTTCGATCCCGCTGACGTCGATACGCCGGACACGGCCGGTGTAGCCGTGGTCGATACCGCCAAGCACTCCCACGGGCCGTGCGGTGACGAAATTGCCGCTACTGACGCGGATGCGGGCCCCGTGCATGGGCGAGTTCACCAGTCCCATGGACAACAGGCTCTCAAGGTGCGCGCGCAGGGCACCGATGGCCTGCAGTGCACAGGGAAGCTGTTCTTCGCTGGTAATGCGCAGGCCATCGTGGAAACGAGATTCCAGGCCGGCTTCGTCCAGGCGACTCTGGATCTGGGGCCGGGCCCCGAAGGCGACCACCAGCCGGATGCCCAGACTACTCAGCAGCGTGATGTCGTGAATGATGTTGATCAGGTTGTCATGGGCAATGGCTTCCCCACCCAACGTCAGCACCACGGTCCGGCCGCGATGGGCATTGATATAGGGCGATGAGTGACGGAATCCGTGCAACCAGTCGTTGGATTTCAAAGCTCTGCTCCTGCAGATCAGGGGGTCAATGGGAAGCGTTAGCCAGTCCGGCCAGTCTCGTCCAGACAGTAGTGGCGAATCAGGCTGGTCAGCAGAGTCACGGCCGGATCCAGCTGGGACAGCGCCAGAAACTCATCCGGCTGGTGCGCCTGATCAATGGAGCCCGGCCCCATCACCAGGGTTTCCAAGCCCAGCTGTTGCAACCAGGGCGCCTCGGTGGCAAAGGCTACCGCCTCGGCGGTCTGGCCGGTCAGCCGCTCGCAGGTACGCACCAGGTCGGCTTCTGCCGGCGTTTCGAACGGTGGCACTCCGTCAAACAGAGGCTCGAAGGCCATGGACAGGTTCCGCGACCGCGCCAGTGGCTGCAGCCGGTCAAGAATCGCCTGGCGTAATTCATCCATCTGCATGCCGGGCAGCGGACGCAGGTCAAACTGCAATTCGCAGCGCGCGCAGATACGATTGGGGTTATCACCCCCGTGAATACAGCCCAGGTTCATGGTCGGCACCTGCACCTTGAAATTCGGGTTCTGGTAACGGGCCTGCCAGTCCTGCCGCAGCGATAACAGCTCCGTCATGGCGGCGTGCATGCCTTCAAGGGCATTGTTGCCGAGCGCGGGGTCGGAGGAATGGCCGGACTGACCCTCGAACACCAGCCGCTCCATCATGATGCCCTTGTGCATCCGCACCGGGCGCAGACTGGTCGGCTCACCAATAACTGCGTAACGGGCCTTGGGCCGGCCCGATTCTGCCAGCGCCCGGGCACCGTTCATCGAGCTTTCTTCATCGGCGGTCGCCAGAATGATCAGCGGCTGCTTCAGAGGCTTGCCCACGAAGGCCCGTGCCGCCTCGATCGCCAGGGCAAAAAAGCCTTTCATGTCGCAGGTGCCGAGACCGTACCAACGGTCGTCCCGTTCGGTCAGCTTGAACGGATCACTCTGCCAGCGCTGGTCATCGAAAGGCACGGTGTCGGTATGGCCGGACAGTACCAGACCGCCCGAACCCGACCCCAGGGTCGCAATCAGGTTGTATTTACCGGGCATGCCCGGCACCGGCAAAATCTCGCATTGAAAGCCCATCGGCTCAAGCCAGTCAGCCAGCGTTCGCACGACGGCCTCGTTGCTGTGATCCCATTCGGCCGAGGCGCTGCTGATGGACGGCAATGAAATCAACCGGGTCAGCATGTCGCGGATACCCGGGGGACTCGATTCTGGCCTGGTCTGTGACGACATGATCATGCCTCCTGTCACTGGTTGTTCGACGGCTCGGATTCAGTGCTCGCATCCGGTTCAGCCATTGGTGTTTCGGCCGGCTGATTCGCGGCTCCAGTCGGCTCTGACTTCGCCACCGGCTTGCCCGTATCGTCGGCCCTGCGCCAGACCTCAAAGCGGGAGATGGCCTTCAGGGGGATCGGGTAGGCCACCTCGCCACCGTCTGTCTTGCGGGCAATAGTGAGGCGCTCATCGGTGATCCCGGCAAGCCGGCCCTCTACCACACGCCCATTTTCCAGCGTAACCCTCACCGATCGATCAAGCCAGGGTGACGCTGCGGCCGCAGAACTGGCAAACCAGGCCGGTCCAGTGGTATCCCCGGCGGTAACAGAATCCTCGCGCTCACCGGTGCTGACCGGGGTCTGCTGCGACGTTGCGGGTGGGCTCCAGGGCAGCAGGTAGACACCGGGAACCCGAGCCTGGTTATAGTGCACCGACAACTCGGCCTGACCCGACTCACTGTCACCCGGCTGATTGACCGGCACGCCCCAGGTGTCCTCACCGGGACGGAGATCCATTTCGAGTTCGCCCCCTTCTGTCAACCACTGCCGATACAACGCCAGCAACTGTTGACTGGGTTCATAACCGCGCGCGTGGAGACCTTCACGGAACGAGCGCGTAATCAGATCGGCCCAGGCGGTCACCGCCATGTCCGATTCCCGGGCACAGTAAGCAGTGACTTTCCGCATCAGGCCGGCATCCCGCAAAGTCACCCGGGCGACTTCATCGCTGCTGTCGAGGACGGCACCCGGGTCAGCCAGGCTCAGTCGGGCATCGGGCCAGTGCACCTCCAGACTCCCGGCCTCGGCGGTGTTCAGATCAAGCCGAAGCCCGTCGAGGCTCTGATCGATGGTTGCATCACCTGTCAGCGCCGACACCCCCATACGTATGAGGTCGCCACTGCCCAGTTGCTGCCGGTGATCGGGGGCGCACACGGGACTGAACAGCGATCGCTCAGCCGCCTGGTCTCCGGCAACGACCCAGCCCTTGAGCATGGCCGGATCCAGCTTGAGCTCAAGACCATCCATGACAAGCCGCCAATGCGATGGCAGTGCTCTGTCGACGACCAAGGACCGCAACAGGGCAACCGGCGACGCTGTCTGAAAATGCACAGCGTCGGCGGTCACCGGCTCGGTCATGCGAAACAGCTGGTAGCGGGCCTGAGCGAGGGTGACAGTACCGGACAGCCCTGAGCGCAGGCTGCCTGCAGAAACCACGCCTTCAAACGCCCCCGCCCCGCGTGAAGCTTCCAGCGCCTGGTGGGTAAAGTACCAGGCCGTGCCTTTGAAAGCGCCGTAGCCCACCAGAGCCAGCACCAGCACAAACAACAACAGTTTTTTCATGCCAACCTCCAGTCTGGCAACCCACCCCGGCCGTTGACCGGGTACGACACCGCTCCGGGGTTCTGGCGTTTATCAACCACGATCAGGGGTGACAGAGACCGTCTCGACGGACTTCGGGGCCTGACCGACTGGCGAGTCCCTAACCGCGGGAAATCAGTGTACCCACACCTTCATCGGTAAAGATTTCCAGCAGCGTGGCATGAGCCACCCGGCCATCAATGATGTGCGACGTCCGGACGCCGTGCTCGACGGCGCTGAGCGCACAACGAATCTTCGGCAGCATGCCGCCGTGGATGGTGCCGTCCTCGATGAGTGCATTGACCTGGGTTGCGGTCAGGCCGGTCAGTACCTTGCCTTCCTTGCTCTTGAGCCCGGACACATTGGTCAGCAGGATCAGCTTTTCAGCGCGCATGGCTTCTGCGACCTTGCCCGCCACCAGGTCGGCGTTGATGTTGTAGGACGTGCCGTCAGGTCCCACGCCAATGGGCGCAATCACCGGAATGACGTTGCTGCGGGTCAGCATGTCGATTACTTCCACGTTGACGCTTTCCACATCGCCGACGTGGCCGATATCAATGATTTCGGGCTTGGCAAATTCATCGGATTTGCTCAGCACTTCCAGTTTGCGGGCGCGGATCAGGTTGGCGTCCTTGCCCGTCAGGCCAACCGCGGTGCCGCCCTGCTTGTTGATCAGCGACACGATCTGCTTGTTGACCTGACCGCCCAGCACCATTTCGACCACGTCCATGGTCTGTTTGTCCGTCACCCGCATGCCATCGACAAACCGGGACTGAATGTGCAAACGCTCAAGCAGTTCACCAATCTGCGGACCACCGCCGTGCACCACAATCGGATTGATCCCGACCAGTTTCATCAGCACCATGTCCCGCGCGAAGCTGCTTTTGAGCTCCTCGTTTTCCATGGCATTGCCACCGTACTTGATCACCACAGTCTTGCCGGTGAACCGTTGGATGTAGGGCAGCCCCTTGCTGAGTACCGCTGCGACCTGCATGGCCGTTTCACGATCCAGTGCCATTCGTTTTGCCTTATGCTGATAGATTGAGTATGTGGACTGACCGGACCTTGCCCGGCCGGTCCTGTTCCGGGTCAATGGCTAGTGCCGTTTCAGAACGTCAGGTTGATGTCCGGCGCCAATCGTTGGAGATTGTCCCTGAATACCGACTTGATTCTTTCCAGCGCAGCCTCGGATTCGGCTTCGAAGCGAAGCACCAGTACCGGCGTGGTATTGGAGGCCCGACACAGACCCCAGCCATCCGGAAAGTCCACCCGCACACCGTCAATGGTGTTTACGTTGCCGTCGCCGAAGTCGCCCTGCTCACTGAGTCGGGCCACCAGGTCAAACTTGGTGTCGTCGGTGACCTCCACGTTGAGCTCCGGCGTGCTCAGGTCATCCGGAAATTCTTCAAACACCTCATCGCTGGTGCGATCCTCAATACCCAGGATCTCCAGCAACCGCGCTGCCGAATAGAGCCCGTCATCAAAGCCATACCAGCGTTCCTTGAAAAACACGTGGCCGCTCATTTCCCCCGCAAGCAGGGCGCCGGTTTCGCGCATCTTGGCCTTGATCAGCGAGTGCCCCGTTTTCCACATGATGGGACGGCCACCGGCCTGACTGATGACAGTCGCCAGTCGCCGGCTGCATTTCACGTCGTAGATTACATCCGCCCCGGGATTGCGCGAGACCACGTCGCGGGCGAACAGCATCATCAGGCGGTCCGGCCAGATGATTTTGCCGGTATTGGTCACAACACCCAGGCGATCACCGTCACCGTCGAACGCCAGTCCAATGTCCGCCTTCTCCGCTTTGACCCGCTCGATCAGGTCCTTGAGGTTGTCCGGTTTGCCCGGATCCGGGTGATGGTTGGGAAAATCGCCGTCCACCTCGCAATACAGGGGGATGACATCGCAGCCCAGCTCTTCGACCAGGATCGGCCCCAGCTCCCCGGCGATGCCGTTGCCCGCGTCCATGACTACCTTGAGTGGCGCGGCTACCGCAATGTCCCCGATAATGCGGTCCAG
>JAWVWU010000153.1:0-5741 GCA_033723595.1 Marinobacter sp.
CGGACAACGTCAGGGCGATCAGGCTTTGGCGGACGGTCGTTGTTTGACGCGGTCGTACCAGGCCTGCAGGTGCTGCTGTTCTGGCTTGATTCGGATATCAATGACCTTGTTGAAATCGACCGTGGTAAAGGCGTTGATATCTGCCGCCGTGAATTCGTCACCGCAGATAAATTTGCGCCCGGCCAGGTGTTTGTCGAGGAAGTGGAAAAACTTCTCGGAGGCTACCGCACACTCCTCTCCCCACTCCTTGATCGGGTTCATCCGGTCCTTGAAATAGCCCGTGGTGTGCTGAAAGCTCATGCCGGTGGGCAGAAAGAAGTAGAATTCAATCCACCGCAGCCACTGCTCAACCAGGGCCTTGTCCACGGGCGTGGTACCCAGCAGCGGTGTGGTGTCCGGGTAGGCCTCCTCGAAATAACGACAGATTGCCATGGTCTCGGCGATGCAGGTGCCGTCGTCCAACTCCATCACCGGTACTTTTTTCATCGGGTTACGGGCGACGTACTCGGCCGTCAGGTTTTCCCCCTTGGCGATATCAATCTGTACGAACTCGGCCTCTTCCAGAAGCCCCTTCTCAGCCATGAACATTCGCACACGACGTGGGTTCGGGGCGGTTTTGGTCTCGAATATTTTCATTGTTATAACCTCTTGACGTTGGCTTGTACCCGCAGGCAATTACGCCAAGAGACTGCCGTCCCCGGCGCGTTCCGTCAAGCGCTTGCGCCACCTGCGGTGCGCCATCGGCAACGCTTTATCCGACGCTGGCCAGGTAATCCGCCACGCACTCGACCAGCCAGTCAGGATCATCGAGCGCCAGATCATGACCGGCCCAGGGGTGCATGCGCAGGGTCCATTGCCAACGCTGGCTGAGGGTGACACTGCAATCGCATGCCACGATACGGTCACCCTCGCTGGCCAGAATCAGCGCATCGGACAGTGGCCGTTCAGCTCGGGGGCGATAGCGGGCAGCCGCCGTCAACTGACGCAGGGCATTGCGGGCACTGACCGGGCGCTGACGCTGGATGCGATACCAGTGTTTGACCGTGTCCAGTGACACGGGCCGGTTGGCGGTCAGGGCCAGAATGCCGGCCTCCCGATGGAACAGGTCACGGCTGGCCAGCAGGCGCAGGATTCGGGGCAAGGCCGACGGCTTCATGCGCTGCCAGGGTGGACTGAAGCCGGAACTGGTGTTGATCAGGACCAGGTGCTGGATTTCACCCACGGCGGCGTGCTGGGCCCAGTCCAGAGCCACCATGCCGCCCATGGACAGCCCGATCAGGCCGTAAGGCCCCGGTATGTGGGCCACCTGTCGCTGGATACGGGCGCGGATCGCCGCCATGCTGGCGGGGCTGCGCTCGCGATAGTGAACGCCGGTGCCAGGCAGATCGACGGTGTGGAACTGATGCCCTGGCAGCCGTCCGGACATCAGCCCGGGCAGATTCTCCCAGTGTGCCTGCTCCCGGGTCAGCCCTCTCAGCATAATCCAGTTCATGGCGCTGTCCTGTCGTTGATCTGACCGTCGATGAGGCCGCCAGGCACCGGCCCGCCCTTCAGGTATTGCGGTACCAGTGCATAATGGCGGCTTCCCTGAGCATGGCTTCCTGCTCTGGCCCCGGCAACCAGTTCTGGAAGCTGCCGGCGGCATTCAGCAGGAAGTCGATAAAGCCCAGATGACTGCGCAGTACGCGCTGGTGGCGATGGGGAACCAGCGGATTGAACAGGCCGTCCAGCCGAAGCAGCTGCCGTGGCCGCTTCCGTATCCAGCGCCAGGACCCCATCTCCAGGGTCAGCGGCAGGAAGGTGCCGTCCCCGGCGCGGTTCATCTGCTTGTAAAAATAATCCCAGAGATCGCCGTGGGTCAGGTAATGGCCTGACTGGGGTTCAAACACATAGGCGTGATTGGGGTAGGCCTGCTCCCAGATCAGCTTCAGCGCCATGACCGAGGCGATACGCCGCATCGGCCGACGACGATAGGCATAGGGAAACCAGATCTGGTCCTGCCAGCCAAACCCGGAGTGACAGTCCAGCGCCACGCTGAACGGACGCCCGGGTAGCAGCTCGGTGATCACCGCCTCCAGCGCCCGGTTTTCCGCCTCCATGCCTTGCGCCGGGTCGCCCGTATACCAGGGCAGTCTCGGCGAGAGGCGCTGACCACCGAGCAGAAACGTGCTGGCTCCCTGGGCGGTGATCGGTGCGTTGCGCATCAGGTCAACGCCGTTCGGATTGCTGCGCTGATTCAGATACATGCCGCCGGGATTGAGCACAGGCAGCAGCGTGATGTGAACGCTCTCCAGCAAGGATTGCAAATGCCGATCCCAGCCCAGGCGGGCCAGCAAACTCTCCAGCCAGGCCATGACCACATGGCTGCCGATCCGCTCAAGGCCGTGGACGCCACCGACCAGCATCAGCACAGGCGCACTCGGAGAATCGGTTCCCAGATCAACCCGATAAACCGGCACCGAGAGGCTTTTGAGTTCGATCCGCTCGATCACCCGGGTTGTCAGCGCGTGCGCCGGCGCTTCCGCGAGCATTCGCTCAAGGGAGACCATTTCTGGCAGAAAGGACCGCAGCAGGCGCCGCTGGCGTTGGTCACGGCTGGCCTGTTCCGCTGCAATGGCCGTGTGCGGGGTCAGGTCTCGGAGTTCAGTCATGGGGGGGCTCCCGGCGCTTGGCGACCCGTCACCCTACCCCAACGATGTTACCGTTTTTTGACCATGACGCCGGTCAGGACAGCGCAGGCGTTTATTTGTCCTCCCAGGTGGCCTCGCGCTTTTCCAGGAAAGCGCCAATGCCCTCCTGGGCATCCCGGGCCTTGAGGTTTTCCATCATCACTTCCGCTGTGTAGTCGTAGGCCTCCGCCAGCGGCATTTCCACCTGCCGGTAAAAGGCGGTCTTGCCAATCCGCAAGGTAGCCTGGGATTTGGCGGCAATGGCCAGGGCCATTTCGTCAACAGCGGCGTGTAATTCGGCTTCCGGCACCACCCGGTTGACCAGCCCGATCTGCTCGGCCCTGGCTGCGCTCACCATTTTGCCGGTCAGCAGCATTTCCATGGCGTGCTTGCGGGACACGTTGCGGGACAGAGCCACCATCGGTGTGGAACAGAACAGCCCGATGTTCACGCCGGGGGTAGCAAAACGGGCGTTTTCAGCCGCAACCGCCAGGTCACAACTGGCCACCAACTGACACCCGGCGGCGGTCGCGACACCGTGCACCTTGGCGATCACCGGCTGCGGCATATGCACAATCTGCTGCATCAGTTCGCTGCACTGACGGAAGACCGCCAACTGGGCCTCGTGGTCACCGAAACGGGCGCGGAGTTCACCGAGATTATGCCCGGAACAGAACACCTTGCCCTCGGACGCGAGCACCAGGACCCGCGTGCCCGGATCCTCCGCAATATCGCGCAGGGTATCGGACAACTCGGTCGTCATGGCGATCGACAGGCTGTTCCGGGTACCGGGGTCATCCAGCGTCAGGGTGGTGATGCCGGCCTCGGTGCGGGTCAGAGTTAACAGCTCTTTACGGGTCGTGCTCATGTCATGGCTCCCGGATTTGGATGATTCGAAAACACTACAACGACACTTTGCGCAATGCCATGCTCCGATAGGCGTATGATGTTTGGAGCCTATTGTTCGGACCTGAAACGTCGTATAAAAACAGAGATACAACATTAAACCCGCATATCCAATTCATTGCCAAAGGAGTCATCATGTCCTCCATCAGTCGCTTTGCGGTGCCCGACCTGCACGACCTGCCAGACGACATTCGCAGTCGCATACTCGCGGTACAGGAAAAGGCCGGCTTTGTGCCCAATGTCTTTTTGACTCTGGCTCATCGGCCGGCGGAGTTCCGGGCGTTTTTTGCCTACCACGATACGCTCATGGAAAAGGATGAGGGCCTGACCAAAGCCGAGCGTGAAATGATCGTGGTGGCGACTTCCGCGGCCAATGGCTGTCTGTATTGCGTGGTTGCCCATGGCGCCGTTTTACGGGTGCGGGCGAAAGACCCACTGATCGCCGACCAGTTGGCCACCAACTACCGCAAGGCCGATCTTTCCGACCGGCAACGCGCCATGATTGAGTTCGCGCTCAAACTCTCAACCAACGGCGCCGCCATCGAAGAACCCGATCTGGACCAGCTCCGTGCCCATGGTTTTGACGAAGAGGCGATCTGGGACATCGGCGCCATCACCGCCTTTTTCAGCATGAGTAACCGGCTGGTTCACCTGTCCGGGTCACCGCCCAACGACGAGTTCTATCTGATGGGCCGTCTGCCACGGGCGTGACTGTCCAGCACCTCCTTGACGGCAATCTGCCAACTGACCCGTGTTGTCGGCCAGGGGTTTGCACTATCATGGCGACAAACAATAATCCGGCTCACCGCTATCGCGGTGGGCCGCGTGCGAATGGAGCCCGCCATGAACGAACATGCCCTGACGGCCACTGATGGTCATACAATTCCGGTCAACGTCTGGCTACCCGAGGCGCCGGTTGGCGTGCTGGTCATTGCTCACGGCATGGCCGAATATGCCCGGCGCTATGACCCCTTTGCCCGCTGGCTGATGGCGCGCCAGATTGCAGTTGTGGCGGCCGACCATCGCGGCCACGGCCCGGACTGCCCGCCGGGAGAACTCGGCTTCTTCAGCTCCGCACGAGGCTGGGATAAAGTCATCGGGGATCTGCACCAGGTTGTCCTTTACGCTCGTTCTCTGGCGCCGGAGCAACCACTTACGCTGCTCGGCCACAGCATGGGGTCGTTCATCGCCCAGACTTATATTCAGCGGCATGGCGAGGCCATCGATACCCTGATCCTGTCCGCCACCAACCGGATTAACCGCCCTGCGCTGGGCGTCTCGCGCTGGCTGGTCCGGCTGATCAAGACCTTCAAGGGTCCCCGTCACATCAGCCCGATGATCAACAACATGACGTTCGGTGCATTCAACAAGCCCTTTCAGCCCAACCGGACCACCCACGACTGGCTGAGCCGTGACAACGCACAGGTCGATCGTTACATTGCGGACCCGCTCTGCGGCTTTAACTGCACCACCCAGCTCTGGAGCGATTTCATCGGCGGCATGCTGTCGATTAACCCGGCACTCTGGCCCCGGGACTTGCCGATACACCTGATCGCAGGCACTGACGACCCGGTGGGCGAAATGGGCAGCGGTGTCCGTCGCCATGAAGCGGACATCACGGCCGCGGGGATAAATGTGGCCTCCTGCCGGCTGTTCGAGGGCGGCCGCCATGAAATGATCAATGAGACCAATGCCGCCGAAGTCTGGGAACACCTCTACGGCTGCCTGAAGATCTGAGCGTCCGGGCAGGCTCAGGCGCTCTGTCCTACACTGGGAGGTAGAGATTGTTGGTTTTCATCAGACACCGGCAAGCCACCCACGCCGGGAACAGGAGGGTCGCCTGTGGACCACCTCGTGTATCAGGACCGACTGAGAGCTACAATCACCAAGCAAGAAAGCGGATTCCCCGAGGCAGAATTCCACCAGCGATGGCAGGCGCTCGACCAGCAGCTGGCCCGCACAGGGCTGGACGCGCTGCTGATCACCCAACCGGGAGACATTCATTACCTCACCGGCTACAACACCTTCGAGGTATCCGTGCATGCGGCACTGGCCTACTGCCCGGGCCGCCGGGTGCTGCAGGTGGCGTCCATCGAGACCGGGCCGGCCATCGCCACCGCCCGGTGTGACGAGGTGCTGGGTTACCGCTGGGAGTCCACCGACGAG
>JAWVWU010000154.1:0-5734 GCA_033723595.1 Marinobacter sp.
CGGACGGTAATGCCCCTCAGGTGGGTGTAAACCCGGTAGTCCAGGCCCGCCAGTTGGGCCGGGTAGGCGTAGGCATTCAGGTTGTTATTGATGGCGTCGACCAGCAATTGGGTGAGCACGTGGTTGCGAGCCGAAGCCGTGGTCGCAGGCGAACGGAGACTGAGATACACGTTCGCCTTCGGTGTGTCGAAGCGGGTATCGCGGGCAAACCACAGCTCAAAACCGTGGTCCGATCCGGGTCGGAGTTTGACCGGGTGAGGCATGGACTTGCCCGGAACCAGGGCCAGATCGTCCGGTATAAACGGATTTGGCTCGGGCAGAGCCAGCTGACTGGCCAGTGACGGGTCTGGCTGACCGGAGAGGGTCGCAGGATCCAGCGACGTGACGTTATACGCGGCGTCGTACCAGCGAGTTCTGGCGGCGTCATCGGGCAGCGCCTGCGGAGACACCACGGTCACCAGCACATTGTCCGGCGTAAGTCGCCTGAGTATGTCGCGATACCGTTGGGGCGCGTATTTGTCCATGATCCAGGGCGCCTGCACAACGTCTTCAGGGTCGACATGCTGCAATTGCATGGACAGGTGGCTGACCTCCTGGATGGGAGACGGGCGCTCACGGAACCGGAAGTCGATCTGTGCCAGCCGTTTCATTTCCTCGAAGCGCTGCTCACTGATTCCCTGCTGGCGGATCTTATTGATGTAGGCAAAGGTCAGCTGGATGATCCGGTTGCGCTGCTTGAGGCCGTCCGGCGTCAGTGACATGGAAATCTCCAACGTGCTCTGCTGGCCGGTGTCCATCCCGGTACCGGCTGACAGTCCCTCGACAAGTCCCGCTTTTTTGAGCGTGTCCAGCAGGCTGCCCGGGCCTTCATGACCCAGCAGGTTGGCGACGTAGTTCTCCGGTTTGCTGTGATAGAAGGCCCGCTGGGACGGAATCGGGAAGGACAGCGACAGACTGCGCAGGTCTTTCAGGGAATGTACCCTGAGCAGCTCTGGCAGTTGTTCCGGTTTGTAGATGGGCTGGGTGTGGGTCGACGCCGCCAGGTGGCGGTTTTCAACGGCGCTGAATCGGGGTTTGACCATCGCTGCCAGGGTATCGAGGGATTGCGGCCCATAGACCGCCAGGGTCATGAGATTGGCCGAATAATGGGTCTTCCAGAACCGGACCAGATCGGGCCGCAGCGGCCGGTCCTCGGTGTTCGCCAGCGTGGTCTGGTTGCCGACCGAAAATTTGCTGAAGGCGCTGTCCGGATTGGCGATTGCCTTTTTGGCGGAATAGACACGGCGCCCATCGTCCTTCAGCCCGGAGCTGAACTCGGAATGGACCGCCTGTCGTTCCCGATCCACCAGTTCACTGGTGAACAGGGGCGCGGAGAACTGCTGGGCGAACCGGTCCAGCGCAGGTTCGAGCTGATCCGCCTGAATGTCGAAAAAATAGTTGGTGTCCTGGAAGGCGGTGAACGCATTATGAGTACCGCCGTGACTTTTGATGAACTGCTGATACTCGCCCGGTTTCGGGTACTTCTCCGTTCCCAGAAACAGCATGTGTTCGAGAAAGTGTGCCAGACCTGCCCGGTCGTCCGGGTCGTCTGCACTGCCCACGGCGACGTCCAGCGAGGCGGCTGCCATATCGGCCTTTGGATCGGACACCAGCAATACCTGAAGGCCATTGTCCAGGGTCAGATACCGGTAGCTGCTCTGATCGTTCGGACTTTTGACCGGCGTGATCGCAGCACTGGCGAACAGTGGCAGCAAAACCAGTATCAACAGGGCAGCAAGGGAGAGTCTGGTGGGAGTGCTTTCCGGTAACGGCCGGGGGCGGTTCAGCATGAAATACATCCTTCTGTGGGAATCAGAGACGACAATCAGTGAACAATGGACTGACGGGTTGAATCCGGCTGCTGCTCCAGGGTTTTACGAGCAAGTGTTGCGGCCGCTTCGGCGTCCAGCTGGCCGGAGGCAATTCGCTCAAGCACCGAGGCCATGACCGCGGTCGCCTGCTGATACTCGGCAAACTCCTCCTGGAACGCGGAGTCGATCGCCTGATAGACCGCCTGAATTTTCTGCTCCCGGGAGCCGTCCCCGGACGCGGTATCGTTGATGGCTTTCAGGCAGGCACGGGCGATTGCGATGTAGCGCTCCGCATTGGCGTCCGACTGGGCTTTGCTGCGTTTTGACATGGTCTGTGTGTCCGATGGGTGCAGTGGTAAGGAGGTACGATTATGTCACCCGCAATGGCCCATTTCATGTCCATCTGTTAATCATCGGTTTGATCTGTCGTTATACCGGGCAGTGGGTCCGTGCTGTGCTAATCTCAAGTCAGGTTTGACGGTGTCGGATGTCGGTGCCGGCGCAGGTCCTGCAGAGGCAACAGACAAAAGCCGCGCCTGCTGTTACGTGGTTTCGAGGTTGTCCGGGAGCTGTTCCGGGGCCATTCCGGCTCCGGACAAGCACCCCTGCAGATGGACTGTTTAGAGCTTTTGCTCTATATAAATCAACAAGTTAAAGAGCAAAAACTCTAAAAAAGTTCGATACATGTGAATTTCAATTAAGTACAATGCGGAGCGTTTTCAGGGTGTCCGCGAACGACCGACCAGGTGGCGGGCGCAGGGAACAACAACGACAAGCAGGACGAGGTATCAATGAACTACTTTCTGACGGGTGGAACCGGCTTTATCGGCCGTTTCCTGGTGGAAAAACTGCTGGCACGCGGTGGGACGGTCCACGTGCTGGTGCGGGAGCAGTCTCTGGGCAAGCTGGACAAACTGCGTGAACGCTGGGGCGCCAACGAGAATCAGGTCAAGGCGGTAATCGGTGATCTGTCCAGCCCCAATCTGGGTCTTGATGCGAAAACACTCAAGTCACTGACCGGCAAGGTTGATCATTTCTTTCATCTCGCCGCGGTCTATGACATGGGCGCCGATGAAGATGCCCAGGAAGTAGCCAATATCGAAGGAACCCGTCACGCGGTCGAGGCGGCCACGGCGATGCAGGCAGCCCGATTCCACCATGTCTCCTCGATTGCGGCCGCGGGCCTTTTCAAGGGTACATTCCGGGAAGATATGTTCGAGGAAGCAGAAAAGCTTGATCACCCCTATCTGAAGACCAAGCACGAATCGGAAAAGGTCGTTCGTGAGTCCTGCACCCTGCCGTTTCGCATCTACCGGCCAGGTATGGTCATCGGCCATTCAAAGACCGGGGAAATGGACAAGGTCGATGGTCCTTACTATTTCTTCAAAATGATCCAGAAAATTCGCCACGCGCTGCCACAATGGGTACCCACTATCGGTATCGAGGGCGGTCGGCTGAATGTGGTCCCGGTGGATTTTGTGGTGAACGCCATGGATCACATTGCTCATCTGGACGGTGAAGATGGCCAGTGTTTCCATCTGGTGGATACGGATCCCTACAAAGTGGGCGAGATCCTGAATATTTTTGCCGAAGCCGGTCACGCGCCGCGCATGGCAATGAGGATTGATTCGCGGATGTTTGGTTTCATTCCGCCGTTCATTCGCCAGAGCGTGAAAAACCTGCCGCCGGTGAAGCGCTTGACCAGCGCGGTCATGAATGATTTCGGCATTCCGCCGTCGGTGCTCTCGTTCATCAATTACCCGACCCGTTTTGACGCCCGCGAAACTGAGCGCGTGCTCAAGGATACCGGTATCGAAGTGCCGCGTCTGACCGACTATGCGCCGGTTATCTGGGATTTCTGGGAACGCCACCTCGACCCCGACCTGTTCAAGGACCGCACCCTGCGCGGCACGGTGGAAGGACGGGTCTGCGTGGTGACCGGCGCAACGTCGGGCATTGGTCTGGCTACCGCACACAAGTTGGCGGAAGCCGGCGCGATCCTGGTCATTGGCGCCCGCACCAAGGACAAGCTGGACGCCGTGGTCGCGGAGCTGGAAGCCAAAGGCGGCAACGTTCACGCGTATCAATGCGACTTCTCGGATATGGAAGACTGCGACCGGTTTGTCAAAACGGTACTGGACAACCACGGCAAGGTCGACATTCTGGTGAACAACGCCGGTCGTTCCATTCGCCGATCACTGGCACTGTCCTTTGACCGGTTCCACGATTTCGAGCGCACGATGCAGCTGAACTACTTCGGCTCGGTGCGTCTGATCATGGGCTTTGCGGAGTCGATGCTGGACCGGCGGTTCGGCCACGTGGTCAACATTTCCTCGATTGGTGTGCTCACCAATGCGCCCCGGTTTTCGGCGTACGTGGCTTCCAAGTCAGCACTGGATGCCTTCAGTCGCTGTGCCGCGGCGGAATGGTCCGACTACAACGTGTCTTTCACCACCATCAACATGCCGTTGGTGAAAACACCAATGATCGCGCCGACCAAGATCTACGACTCGGTGCCGACCCTGACCCCGGACGAAGCAGCAGACATGATTGCCGAGGCGATTATCTATCGTCCGAAGCGTATCGCCACCCGTCTGGGTATCTTCGCCCAGGTATTGCACGCGCTCGCGCCCAAGCTTGGCGAAATCGTCATGAATACCGGCTACCGTATGTTCCCGGATACGGCGGCGGTCGGTGGTACGCGCCGTGGTGAAAAACCGAAGGTCTCCTCGGAGCAGGTGGCGTTTGCCGCGATCCTGCGGGGTATCTACTGGTAACCCGGCCGCGCCGGCCTGGCGTTCTGGCGTCAGGTCGGATGCGCTCCGGCCGTCAGAGTCTGATGGCAAGAAAAACCCCGCTTCGGCGGGGTTTTTTGATGCGATTTACGGAGTCACGGTGTCTGGTCGAGCGGCTTTTCGTCCGGCTCGACCGGTGGTGGCGGAAAACCGCCAAGGGCCTTCCACCGGTTCACGATTCCGCAGAACAGCTCGGCGGTTTTTTCTGCATCGTAGGCGGCAGAGTGAGCTTCCTTGTTGCTGAACGGGATGCCGGCCAGTTTGCAGGCCTGAGCCAACACGGTGTGGCCGTAGGCCAGGCCCGCAAGCGTCGCCGTATCGAACGTGGAGAACGGATGAAACGGGTTGCGCCGGATGTCGGCGCGCTCGGCGGCTGCGAACAGGAAGCTGTGATCGAAGGTGGCGTTGTGGCCGACCAGAATCGATCGCTTGCAGCCCTGGGCTTTGACAGCCTTGCGAATGGCACTGAAGATTTCGCTCAGACCTTCACGTTCTGGAACAGCCTCGCGCTCCAGGTCCCACGGATCGATACCGGTGAAATCGAGCGCTGATTGCTCCAGATTGGCGCCTTCGAAGGGGTCAATCTGCTGGACCAGCGTTTGTACCGGATACAACCAGCCCTCGTCGTCGATATCCAGAAGAACCGCTGCCACTTCCAGCAGGGCGTCGGTGCGAGCATTGAAGCCGGCTGTCTCCACGTCCACCACGACAGGCAGAAACCCCCGGAATCGGCTGGCCATGGGGGGTGGCGTGTTGGTTTCTTCAGTCACTCAGGCTCCTTTGGATGCTCGTCTTGGTATGGAAGTTAACAACGACGGTGTCACGCCGGTCGGGCGTCGGCGCTCTCCAGACGCCAGCGCAGGGTTTCTCCGGCTCGCAGGGGTATAATGTCAGTGTCTGCCAGGGGCAGTGAGTCGGGGATCCGGCTTTCTTCCCGCACCAGGGTAATGGTGTCCCGATTGCGGGGCAGCCCGTAGAAATCGGCACCGTTGAAGCTGGCAAACGCCTCAAGCTTGTCAAGCACGCCCAGATCCTCGAAGGCCTCAGCATAAAGTTCAATGGCTGCAAACGCCGAGTAACAGCCCGCGC